>JBEIGR010000132.1:0-11017 GCA_040381795.1 Verrucomicrobiaceae bacterium
AGGAGGACGGCAGCCTGTTCATCATCTCGCCGGATGGCGGTGATGTGATCGTCGAGCTCTCGCCGATGGAGGCCGAGATGGATGACACGGAAGGCGCACTGGAAGAGGCGAAGAGCACGGTGGACCAGGACTTCAAGAAGCTGAAGCTGGAAGCCACCGGTCCGGTGGACAGCAACGGACTCTCCATCATCATGTATGGCGGTGAGGGCGAAGACGACACGGGCCCTGCCCACATCAACATGGCGGTGCTGAGGAATCCCGCAGGCAAGACTCCAATCTTGTTCGCGATGATCGTCTCCAAAGAGGCGGCTGGCAAATACGGCGCGGCTTGTGGTGCGATGTTGGAATCCATCAGCGCCGCTTCGGCGAAGGGCGCGGGCAAGGCGATGGCTGCGGAAGGCAAGACGCAGCTCTACGCGTATCCCAAGGAGGATGACGCGCAGTTTTCCATGGAAGTGCCCGCAGGGTGGGCGCTCGAAGCGGACGAGCAGGGCGCCTACGTCGTCTCCGAAGACAAGAAGTTCACGCTGAACGTGATTCCGATCGACATCGAGCACATCGAGGTGGCGATGGAAGACATCACGAAGAAGGTCAGCGCCAAGTATGACGAAGTCACCTGGAACGAAGGTAAGGATCCGCAAGTCAACATCGACGAGGCGACGGGCAACACGTTTATCTCGAGCGAGGCCGTGGCCAAAGGCGGTGGCTTGGACCACAAGCTGGGCGTGTATCAGTTCGCCAAGAAGGGTGCCAAGAAGTTCTTCATCCTCAGCGCCTGGTCCCCTCCGGATCTGGCGGACGGCCCGAATGGTGAGGCTGCTCTGAAGATGCTGATGTCCGTGAAGCTGAAGTAAGCGCTTTCTGATCCCACACGGGAGATGGCGTCCTCGCAGGCGTCATCTCCCGTTTTTTTGGCACTCTTGAAGGATTATCCGCTCAGTTACCGCTCTTGCACCCTTCAAAAATCAGCAATCGACATTCCCGGCTACGCCAGCCGCACGACTCCAAAAAGCCTCCGAGCTTAACGCTCACGCTACCTGGAATACTCTCTCAGCACCGCCAACCATTGTTCCGATCGACTCCGTGTGGGAACGCGTCACCTACGATGAACCTTATGATGCCAACACGACCCCGAGACTTTTCGGCCGAGTCCAAGTGACGCTTCCGCCGTGAACGGGCCAACGAGAACATGGCACCGGATGTTTTTGCGGTTTCAGGTGAGTCAAGAAGGCGTGTGCGTTGTTCCAGCTCCTTGTCGATCACCTGTGTGGTCTAACATCTGGCTCAGCTTTACAAAAAGAAGATCGAGTCAAACAACATCGCGGTAGTTCATCAATACTCATGAGTCCCGCTGAGGCCTGACGAGCCACGCACTGGAACGAATCATCTACAACAGCGCCTCGTGGGCGCGTCCGCCTTTGTTTTCGTAGTAGAGGATGAAGCTGTTGTTCACGACGGCGTAGCCGCCGGGGGTGGGGTAGTCGCCGCTGAAGTACCAGTCGCCGTATTCGGCGCCGAGGGCGTTGTGAAGGCCGGGGATGGTCTGGTAGATGACTTTGACCTCGCCGTGCCAGGGGGTCTCCTCGGGGGAGATCATCTCGGCGACCTTGGCGGAGATTTCCTCATCGGTGAAGGGGGCGTAGATGGCTTTGACGGCATTGCGCATCTCCTCCTTGGGCTTTTTGACCTCGGCTTTGCAGGCGAGGTAGGTTTCGCGGATGACGTGGGCCATGCCGCGCTCGCGGAGGAGGGCGGCGGCGGCCTGGAAGGCGATGAATTTGCCGAGCTCGGCCATATCAATGCCGTAGCAATCGGGGTAGCGGATCTGCGGCGCGGTGGAGCAGACGATGATGCGCTTGGGATTGGTGCGGGCGAGGATGCGCAGGAGGCTCTTCTTCAAGGTGGTGCCACGGACGATGGAGTCATCGATAACGACGAGATTATCCTGCGGGGTGACGACTCCGTAGGTGATGTCGTAACTGCCGGAGACGAGGGCATCACGGCCAGACTCTTGGGCGATGAAGGTGCGGACCTTGATGTCTTTGAGGGCGATTTTTTCGGCGCGGGGCCAGTTTCGCAGGACGAGGTCGTCGAGGCGGGCCTGATCGGCTTCATCGAAGGTGCCGTCTTTGAGCATTTCGGCGAGGGCTTCGCGAACGACGACGCGGCGGGCCTTCCGCAAGCCGTCGAGGAAGCCGAAGTAGGCGGTCTCGGCGGTGTTGGGGACGAAGCTGAGGACGGTGTGCTCGAAGTCGTTGTCGATGGCTTTGACGACCTGGGGGACGAGCTCTTCGCCGAGGGCCTTGCGCTGGCGGTAGATGGCGCTGTCATTGCCACGGGAGAAGTAGATGCACTCGAAGGAGCATGGCTTGAAGTCACCGATGGGCCGGTAGGGCTTCAGCGAGGTCTGACCGTCGGCTTTGACGATGAGGACGTGGGCGGGAGGCAGCTCGAGGATTTGATTTTCCTCCAGGCCGAAGACGGACATGAGGGCGACACGCTCGGAGGCCATGACGAGCATCTCGTCGTTCTCGTAGTAGAAGCAGGGGCGGATGCCATTGGGATCACGCATGGCGAAGAGATCACCATTGCCGATGACGCCGACGATGGCGTAGCCGCCGTCCCAACGGTCTGCGGAACGTTCGATGACTTTCTGAACATCGAGCTGGCGGCTGATCTGGGCGGGGATTTCCTCACCCTGGACGCCGACATCGCGGATGGCGTGGTAGAGCTGGGTGTGGGCCTCATCGAGCTGGAAGCCGATCTCTTCGAGCACGCTCTGAGTATCGGTGCCGAAGACGGGGTGCTGGCCCCGCTTCATCATGATCTGGTTGAGCTCGTGGGTGTTGGTGAGGTTGAAATTTCCCATCACCATGAGGGTGCGGGTGGGCCAGGTGGTGCGGCGCATGTAGGGATGGAGGGCTCCCTTGCCGAAATCTCCACAGGTGCCGTAGCGGAGGTGGCCCACATAAATCTCGCCGGCCATTTCGAACTCGCGTTTGATGGCCTCGGGATCGTCTTCGAAGTCGATGAACTCTTTTCCTTCCTGATGGCGCTCTTCTTTGCGCTGGTCGTTGATGCGGCGGGCGATGCGCTTCATGTCCTTGCGCAGGCCTTCGAAGACCTGACCGATGCGCTCGACGCTCTCGGTGCTTCGCTCGCGGAACATGTAGGGGAGGCCGGGAGGCATATCGAGCTTGCAGCAGCCGATGCCGAAGCCGTCCTGGCCGCGATTGCGCACTTTTTGCATCAGCGCCTGGAGGGCGTCGAAGCCATAAAGGGCGTTGCCATATTTGGTGTGATAATAGCCGAGCGGCTTTTTCAGCCGCACGACGGCAATGCCGCACTCATGCCGGATCGGGTCGCTCATTGGTAGGAAGAAGGGCGGCCACCCTTGGCAAGTGCCCCGAGGAGTGCAACACGCGGCTGCGATCATCTTTTCAGGTGAGGACGAAAAAGCGATTGCATGCCTGCTTCACCTCTTTCAGGAAACCGCCCTCGCATGGCCAAAATCCGCATCAAAAACACCGGCAAGATCATCGCGTGGCTCATGCGCGGCATCGGGATGACGCTGCGCTGGGAGATCCGCGATGAGGCGGGCGTGTTTGATGCGAAGCGCCGTGGCTGGATCTGGTCGTTCTGGCATAACCGCATGTTTTTGATCCCGTGGCTGCACCACGAGTGGTTTGCGCATGTGCCGGGAACGATTTTGACCAGCCCCAGCGGGGACGGGCAGATCATCGCGGACGTGTGCGAGGCCTTTGGCATCGAAGCGGAGCGTGGATCGAGTTCGAAGCCGGAAAAAGGCATGAGCGCCCTCATCGCTCTCGCCGCGAAGGCGCGGGAGGGCTACGAGATCGGCATCACGCCGGATGGACCACGCGGGCCGCTGCACCGGGTGCAGCCGGGTATCGTCAAACTGGCACAACTCACGGGGGTGCCGATCATTCCCGTTCACCTCCACTACAGTCGGGCGATTCAGTTCAAGACCTGGGATGAGTTTCTTCTTCCCCTACCCTTCTCGAAGGTGACGATCGTGTTCGACCAGCCGCACCTCGTGCCCCGGCGGCTGACGGAGGAGGAGTTTGAGGCGAAAAGGCTGGCACTTGAGGAGGTGATGCGGGCGGGAACGAGCCTCGAAAACCTCCAGCAGAGGGAATAAAGGCAGACCGAGGTCTGGATTAACAATTTGATAATATTGATAATTGTTATAATTTAAGAGTGATGGACATCCATACTCTTTCTCCCTCCACCCCCTGGGCTTGGTTCGTTTTGACGACGGCCATGCTTACTACCCTAGCCTGCCTGCTCGTCATTGGCTGGCTTTTGGTGCCTGCCCGTAGCCTGCGTGGCCAGAAGCTACTCCTCCTCGCCGTGCGGCTGGCCTCAGGCATGGTCTTCGTGGCTGGCTTTTCGGCCTTGTTTTGCCTGCGGCACCTCAATTACATGACCTGGATAGCCATCGGGCAGGTGCTAGCAGCCGTGTGGCTCTGGCAGAAGCCGGCCTCTGCTCTCGCTTCCGATGCCTCTGTGAGTTCAGATTCCGCCTGGACGTGGAAAGAGGCAGGGGGGCTTCTCCTCGTGTGCGCGATCCTCCTGCCGGTATTCCAGATACCTTACCAATACGCCACCATAGGTGGGCAAGTCCTACAGATTCACGCAGACCTCGGCTACTTCGTGGACAGCGTGGTGGCGCTGCCAGAATCTCAGGCGGCCAATGGATGGGCCATTTTCATGGGCAAGGAGTCCGAGGCGGCATGCGGCGTGCGGGATGCCTGGTATCACTGGGGAGCACTGATGCTAGCCGTGGGTATCCGGGCCGCTTCCGGCCTGCCAGCCGCAGCCGTGCTGCTGGTGGTGGTGAACATGCTGCTCAATGTGATGCTGATTCTGGCTGCCGGAGCACTCGCTCGCAGTTTGGCGCGGCTCACGATCCTCCAATCCGCCCTGGCGGGTGCGGCGGCGATTACCTGCGTGCATCTGCTACGCCTACCTCAAATCATCGAGCTGCTGGCCCTGTGGTTGCCTTATGACATTTTTCATCATGCCCGGGTCCCGCTGGCCCTGATTTTCCCCTATAAATTCGAGGGCGTGCTCGTGCTTTCATCGCTTGCCTTGTGGCAAACCGGACATGGACGTGCGGCATTGGGCATGCTCTACCTCGCCGCATGCAGTGCCCCGCACACCGTGGCAGCCTGCGGAGCCACAGCGGGCACACTCGCCGGGCTGGGACTCCTGCGGAGGGACCGCGAAATGCTGCGCACGGGGGCGGTGGCGGTCTTGGTGATCCTCGCGGGCTGGGCATCCGTGCATTTTGTGTTTGGTTCCAGCCTTCCTGCGCCGAAATCTGACTCTATCGTGGGCTTCATCGGCTTCGAGAAGCTGTGGAAGTCCTTTCAGCACGGCGTGCTTGATGCGGTCGTCACACTAATGATGTCGATGCTCCTGCTCGCTGGGGCCTTTTTTCTGATCGCACGAGGACGGCGTGAGGGCCGCACGGAGCAGGCCCTGCTCGGCTGGCTCTGCTTCGCTGGCATGGTGGGCACCTCGCTCGCTCTTCAGGGCATGCGCAGTGCGGATCGCTTCCATGTGGTGGTGATGGCGCATGCGGTGCTCATCATGCCTGTGTGCGCCTGCGGTCTCGTGGCCATGCTGCGCAGCTTAGAAGGCCCCCGCCGCCTAGTGGGGATGGGGCTATTCACCGCCGTCACCATGATGGGGGTGCATACTCTGATCATGCCGGCGGTCTCGCGGCAGCAAGAAGCTTGGAATTTACAAAATCTCGCGGAAGTGCGGGAACTGACACAGGGGCGACCCGTGGGTTACTTTTCCAAAGCAGACCGCAACTGGTGGATCTCCAAGCACGGCCTGCTCGGTGGGCTGCTCGAATCCCGCATCGTCCGCCTCAATCCCATCGATGAGCGGCACACCTCCCACTTTTCCGAGGCCGCTTATAAGATCCCCTTCGACTGGCTGCCCCCTGGCAAAGATGAAGGCACTTCCACTTGGGCACTCCGCCTCGCGAAGAAGCTGGGCATCCGTCACATCGTCGAGACCTGGGAGGATAAACTGCCGCGTCGCGTGCGGGAACAATGCCGGCCTGTGTGGGCAGGGCCGGGTCTCATGCTGTATGAACTTCCTTCGGATGAGGAGGCCTCCACAAGACTGATCACGACTGACCGCTGAGCGTTTCAGAAGAAAAATGACATGGCTTTTACAATAATTAAAAATTCATATTGCCATAACTCACATATCTGTTACAATTACCATAATTCGAGACTGGGCGATGGCTGCATCGCTCCGACCGAAGAAATCCAATAGCCAAAACACTAAACACACTCGCATCATGAAACTCACGAAAATCAATTCCTCCCTCAAGGCTGGCTTCTCCCTCGTGGAAATGCTCGTCGTCATCGCCATCATCGGCATCATCGCCGCCATCGCGATCCCAAACATCGGTAACCTCAACGACAGCGCTCGTGAAGCCGCCGCCAAGCGCAACGCTCAAACCGTCGCTTCAGTCTTGAACGCCGCCATCGCTGCTGGCGCTTCCCACAGCTTCAGCGGTTCCACCACTGCTGCCGCCGTCATCGACGCTGCCGAAGCCGGCATCAGCCCCACCGACGGTGCCTTCAAGGGCAAGGCCTTCACCTCCGGCCCAATCGACGACGATGAAGAGTCCAAGACTGCCAGCTACCTCAGCTGGGACAACGCCAACGGCCAGGTCAAATACAACGGCTCGTAGTCCATACGGGCTTGAAGCCCGGAGCGAACCCAGCCTTAGTTAGCTGAAAACACGTTCAAACCAGACCGCCGGGGAGGAAACTCCCCGGCGGTTTTCTTTTTGGGGTGCTTGATCAAGAAACACAGCCGTTCCACTGCCCCATTCCGAGCCTCACAGCCGCTCATGCACGCTCAGGTGATCCGGCGGCGGGTGCTCGGCATCCACATCGTGGACCTCGATGACCTTCCCATCGTCCATGCTGGCAATGCGGTTGGCATGGTGAAAAATGCGGTTGTCATGAGTGACGATCAAAACGGCTCGATCTTGGCCCCGGGCGACGTGCTCGAAGAGTTCCATGATGACATGGCCGTTTTTGGCATCAAGCGCGGCGGTGGGTTCATCGCAGATGATGAGCTTCGGCTCATGGACGAGGGCGCGGGCGATGGCGACACGCTGCTGTTGGCCGCCGGAGAGCTGCACGGGACGGTGATGCATGCGATCCTTCAAGCCGACCTGCTCCAGCACCTCGCGGGCTCGCTTTTCAGCCTTGGAAGCGGAGACGCCCTGGATGAGCAGCGGGACGCTGACGTTTTCCTCACAGGTGAGCGTGGGGATCAAATTGAAGGCCTGGAAGATGAAGCCGATGTTTTGAGCACGGAAACGCGTGATCTTGGCTATGCTAAGGCGCTTCAGGTCGTGGCCGAAGACATTCAACTCGCCCTGATCGGCCGCCAAAGTGCCGGCGATGATGCTGATGAGCGTGGTTTTGCCACAGCCGGAGGGGCCGACGAGCATGGTGATGTCACCCGAGCGCACATCGAGATCGATGCCTTTGAGCACCTGAATGCGTGATTCGCCATCACCAAAGCTTTTGGAGATGCCGCGAAGGCGGGCAGCGATTTTGGGATCGTCTTTCGTGCTCATCGGCTAGCTGCGGAAGACCATGGCGGGTTCGAGGCGGCTCACACGCCAGATGCCGAGCAAGGCCGCGAGCGTGCAGATGCCGAGGACGACGGCGAGAACGGCAAACGGCACAAACTCAGGCATGTAGAAGGGTGGCTGCTCGTTTTTTAAAGCCCCGAAAGCGAAGCCTGCGGTGCCGAGAAGGCCAATGCCATAGCCAATGATGCCGACAGTGAAGGCCTGGGTGATGAGCATGAGGCAAAGCGTGCCATTCGAGGTGCCCATGGCTTTGAGCGCACCGAGGTGACGCATGTTTTCCAGCACGAAGGAATAAAACGTCTGGCAACTGACGGCGATGCCGACCATGAGGCCGACGATGACGGTGATGCCGAAAGAGATGGGAATGCCGGTATTCTTGACATACCACCACACCGTGGAGGCATTGAAATTCGTGGTGGGCTCGTCCCGCATCTGGCTGAGGAAATCGCCAAAACCAGCTTCGCGATTGGCGAAGGCCTTCAGCCCGGTTTCGCGGCGAATATCGGCGATGGCCTGATCGAGGCTCACGCCTTCAAGCGGAGCACAAATGACCGCCTGAAGCAGCTTGCGCTGGGCGGGGACGTATTGAAGCGCCCGCTCATAGGTCGTCCACACATACGGACCGCCAGTGAAGGAGGTGACGGCATCGGCGATGCCGACGACACGGGCTTCTTGATCGTTGATTTCGAAGACGTCGTTGAGTTTCACCTTGTCGCCCCGCTTGCGGGCGAGGCGCTGGACGCCGAGATCGTCGATGATGACCGAGTGCGGCAGACGCAGCTTCATGAGATCACCGGCGAGCATCTTGGCGGGAGCACCAGCGAGGGTATTGGCATCGATGCCGATGAGCTGGATGACTTTGAAACTGCCATTCTCTAAGCGCACCCGCTGAATGCCGCCGTAGATGGGCGAGGCCCAGGCCACGCTGCTCACGCTGCGCACGCGGGCCACATCGGTATCGAGCAGCGGATTGGTCTCATTCACCTGATCCACCCGCTCCTCGACCACCCAGATGGGCGCGGGGACGTTTTTGAGGGTGGATTTCGTCCAGCTCATGAGGCCGCAGAACACGGCGGTCTGCTGCGCCATGAGAAAGGTCGCCACGGCGATGCCGGCCACGAGCATGAGATACTTCGCGGAGTCGCCAAACAGCATTTTCAGAGCAAGACGGAGCATGGGCGGATTTAAAGGTTCGCTACTCGCGGCGGATGCGAGGCGGGTCAAAAAGAAAGGCGGGACTCGCGTCCCGCCTTTCGTGAATCATTGAAAGCTCAAAATCAGGCCTTCGGAGTCTCGGGCGTGCTTTCGGGCAGTTTGGGAGCCTTGATGTATTCGGCGTCCGGCGTGCCTTTGAGTGCCTTGAGGAAGGTGACGATGGAGGAAACTTCCTCATCGGTGAGCTGCTTGGCGAGCTGATACTCGGCCATCATCTTGACCATCTCCTCAATGCTCTTCACGCTGCCGTCGTGGAGGTAAGGGCCGGTCTCGGTGATGTTGCGGAGGCTGGGGACTTTGAAGAAGAAGTTTTCGCCTTCGTTCTTGGTCACATCACCACGGCCTTTATCGGTGAGATTCGGCCAGGGCTTCACGAGGCCGAGCTTCTGATACATATGACCACCGACGCCCGCGCCGTTGTGGCAGGTGACGCAGCCAGTTTTGGCAAAGGTGGCGAATCCTTTCTTTTCCTCGGCGGTGAGGGCACCTTTGCTGCCCTTGAGGAATTCGTCCCACTTGCCGGGGGTGAGCAGCTTGCGCTCGAAGGCTCCCACGGCCTTGCCGAAGTTGTCATAGGTGATGGGATCAGCCTCGCCGGGGAAGGCAGCTTTGAAACCTTCGACATAGCCAGGCATGGACTTGAGCACCTTCACGACGAAATCAGCGCTGGGCATGCCCATTTCCACGGGGTTGAGCACGGGGCCTTTGGCCTGGGCCTCGACGGTGGGCTCACGGCCATCCCAGAACTGGGCGATGTGAATGGCGGCGTTGTAGGTGGAGGGGGAGCTGCGACCGCCGAGCTTGCCCTCGTGGCCGGGTGAGAAGGGCAGGTTGTCCTGGCCGTATTTGTCGAGCATGTGGCAAGAATTGCAGGAGAGCTTTTCGCCCTTCGAGATGCGGTTTTCAAAGTAGAGCTGGCGGCCGAGATTGATCTTGGCTTCGGTCAGCTCGTTGTCCGGCGAGGGTACTTCCGTCGGAAGTGCCTTGAACATAGGAAGGAAGGCTTCCGTGAGATCGGCCTGGGCCAGCGCGGAGGTGGCGCTGAAGCCAGCGACGAGGGCGAGGGTGCGTGCGAGGTGTTTTTTCATGGTTAATGGGAGAATTGAAGCGCAGGGCGATACGTCGGCAGAAAAGTGGTGGTTTCAAGCGTTTGCCTCGGCGTGACGGAAAAGACGCACGGCGACGTGGTCGGTCTGCGGGAGGATGCGTTTGCGGAGGGTGATCTCGACGGCGGGAGCGTGGAACTCGCTCAAAACGCAGGCGGCGAGATCGGCGGCGAGTGTCTCGATGAGGCGGCGGGGCTTTTCAGCGGCGATTTGCTCCAATCTGGTGGCGACGGCGGCGTAGTCGATGGTCTGCGCGATATCGTCCTGCATCGCCTCAAAGGCCACGCGGCTGTGAATGACAACATCAGCATGGAGGAGCTGTGCGGCCGCGCGTTCCTCATCGGGCACGCCGATGTGGCAGCGGAGCTGGAGGGCGGAGAGGTGGATTTGATCGTGCATGGCAAAAGGTCAGCGCAGCATGCCGCGGCGGAGGCATTCGTCGATGAGGATGCGGGTGGGGATATTGAGGTCGAGTTTCAGGGCTTGGGCGAGGGGGAGCCACTGGTAGGCCTGGGCTTCTTCGTTGAGAACGACCTGCGGATGTTCATCGGCGGTGCGGGCGAGGTAGTTCAGGAGCAAAAAGTGGGCGGAGCGCTGGAACTCGGGGGGCTCGATGCAGTCCTGCACCATGACGAATTGGATGTCGCGGAGGCGCAGGCTGGTTTCCTCGTCGATTTCGCGGATGAGGGCGGCTTCGCAAGTCTCGCCGCGTTTGATTTTGCCACCGGGGATGCCCCAGCGGTGGCTCCATTTGTGGGTGCGGATGAGGAGGAGTTCCTCGCGGGCATTCAGGATGAGGGCGCCGACGGTGGAGACGGGGATCTCGGTGCGGGAAAGCCTGCGCAGACCGAGGAGGCCGGGCAGACGGCTCAAATCGGGCACGAGCAGGTCGGGCGCAGCGGTCATGAGCTGGGCGGCGGTCTCGTAACCCGTGCAGGTGGCGATGGTGAGCACGCCAGCGGCTTTGCCCGCATCCATATCGTGATGCATATCACCGATGAAGGCGGTTTCCTCAGGCCGCATGTCGAGG
>JBEIGR010000133.1:0-10989 GCA_040381795.1 Verrucomicrobiaceae bacterium
ACTTCGGCCGCCGCGCCGCCGTTGATGTCGCCACCGTGTATGATTTCTACGCCACCGTGCTGCACCTGCTCGGGCTCAATCACGAGAAGCTGACCTTTTACCACAACGGCGCGAACCGCCGCCTCACCGACGTGCATGGGCACATCATCAAAAACATCCTCGCATGATCGCTGCCATGAAACCTCTCGCGATCCTCCTTCTCACATCGTCGTCTGCGCTCGCCGCTGATCCGGCCGGGATCGCCTTCTTTGAGCAAAAGGTGCGCCCCGTGCTCGTTGAGCATTGTTACTCGTGTCACAGCACGGAGGCGAAGAAGCTCAAGGGCAACCTTTACCTCGACTCAAAGGCGGGCTGGGAAAAAGGCGGCGACAGTGGCGAGCCGGTCATCGTGCCCGGCAAACCCGAGGCGAGCCTGCTCATTCGCACCGTGCAGCATCTCGAAGCCGACATGGAGATGCCGCCGAAGAAACCCAAGCTACCCGATGTGGTCATCGCGGACCTCGTGACTTGGGTGAAGATGGGTGCTCCCGATCCGCGCGACGGGGCGAAGATCGAAGCGAAGCGCGGGGACAAATCGTGGTGGTCGCTGCAACCGCTCGCGAAGCAGTTCGCCCACGACAGCATTGATGGCTTCATCACCGCGAAGCTCGCAGAGAAAATGCTCACGTTGAATCCCGCCGCTGGTCCGCGCGCACTCATCCGCCGCATGAGCTACGACGTGATCGGACTGCCGCCGACCGTTGAGGAAGTGGAGACATTTGCGAAGGCACATCAGGCGAATCCGCGTCAGGCCATCGAAGCATTGGTGGATCGTCTGCTTGCCTCGCCGCGCTACGGCGAGCGCTGGGGGCGTCATTGGCTGGATGTGATTCGATTTGGCGAGAGCAATGGCTTCGAGCGCAACTTCGTGATCGATGATCTCTGGCCATTCCGCGATTACGTTATCAAGTCGATCAACGACGACAAGCCGTTCAACCAGTTCATCACCGAGCACCTCGCGGGCGATGTGATTGGGAAAGACAATCCACAGGTGGAAGTCGGCAGCGCCTTCCTAGTCGCGGGGCCTTATGACGATGTGGGCAATCAGGACATCGTCGCGCAGAAGAACATCCGCGCCGCCACACTCGACGACATGATCACCGCGACGAGCGGCGCGTTTCTCGGCCTCACCATCAACTGCGCCCGCTGCCACAACCACAAGTTCGATCCCATCCCAACCGAGGACTACTACCGGCTGCGCGCAGCGTTTGAGGGCGTTAAGCATGGACGTCGCGCCATCGCCACCAAGGAACAGCGCGAATCATTCGCCACCACGACGAAGCCGCTGGCTGCCGAGTTGAAGAAGCTCGAAGCGGAACGCGCATTGCTCGATCAAGCCATCGAGACACGGGCCAAGGCGGCATTTGCCAAATCCAAATTCGTGCGCCCGAAGATCGACCATAACGGCACCGATGAATCCTTCGCCGCCACGGAAGCGAAATACCTCAAGTTCATCATCCACAGTCTGACTGGCGATCATCAATCGGCTGCAAAAGGCAAACGTGGCGGTGGCGGCAAGCTCACCGAATTTCAAGTCTGGAGCGCGGAAGCTCCGAACCGCAACGTCGCGCTCGCCAGCAATGGCACCAAGGCCGAAGGCGCGAAATCAGCGACAGCAGAAGACTTTCCCGAGGCCTACGGGCCGCAATACTGCATTGATGGCATGCTCGGTGAGGCGTGGTTCATCGGTGAGCCAGCCGTGCTGACGCTCACCTTTGCGAAGCCGGAGAAGATCAATCGCATCACCTTCATCAATGCCCGTGGTGACCGCAGCATTGACGAGCAAAAAGTCCGAGGAGCCACGCCGTGCGAGTATGAGATTCAAGTATCATCGGACGGGCAGACATGGCGCACAGTCGCCAACGACAAAGGCCGCGAACCGTGGACAGCGTCACATGGCATCGCACGTTCACGCCACCACGTGACGACGAAAGACGAGCAGACAAAGCTCGCGGCGCTCGACAAGCAGATCGCCGCCGTGCAGGCGAAGCTGAAGACCGTGCCCACGCTGCAACAAATGTGGGTCGGCACGCATGCGCAGCCAACGGAACCCACCTTCGTCCACAAAGGCGGCGATCCGATGAAGCCCGGCGACGCTGTCGCGCCTGCGAGCCTCGCGGTGCTCGGCCAAGTGACGAAGCCCTTCGAACTGAAGCCTGATGCTGATGAAGGCGAGCGCCGAATCGCGCTGGCAAAGTGGATTACCAGCAACGAGAATCCGCTCACTCCTCGTGTGCTCGCGAATCGCGTGTGGCAATGGCATTTCGGCGCCGGCATCGTCGATACGCCGAGCGACTTCGGCTTCCTCGGCAGCAAGCCCACGCATCCCGAACTGCTCGACTACCTCGCCAGGCGCCTCGTCGCGAACGGCTGGAAGCTCAAGCCGCTGCATCGCGAAATCCTGCTCTCGCAGACCTATCTGCAAAGCGCCGCTTATCGCGAAGACGCGGCGAAGGAAGACAAGGACGCACGGCTGCTCTGGCGCTTCCCGCCTCGCCGACTCAGCGCCGAGGAACTCCGCGACACCATGCTGACCGTCGGCGGCAGGCTACAACTGGAGCCGATGGGCGGCCCCGGCTTCCGCCTCTATCGCTACCTTGCCAACAATGTCTCGACCTATGTCCCGCTCGATACGCATGGCCCCGAAAGTTACCGCCGCGCCGTCTATCACCAGAACGCCCGTGCCAGCGTCGTCGATGTCCTCAATGACTTCGACCTCCCCGACATCGCCTTCGCCGCACCGAAGCGCGCCAACACCACCACGCCATTGCAAGCCCTCACGCTGCTCAATCACAGCTTCACCCTCGACATGGCCAAGGCCCTCGCCGCCCGTATTCAAACCGGCGACGCCGTGACCCAAGCCTACCGCTTCACCTTCCAGCGCGAACCCAGCGCAAAGGAACGCGCCGCCGCCACCCAACTCATCGCCACCCACGGCACGGAAGCCTTCTGCCGTGCCCTGCTAAACGCCAACGAACTCATCTATCTCGAATGAAAGCCGCCACCATCCTCACCTCACTCATTCTCGCCACATCAGCCTTCGCTGAGATCAAAACCGAAACGATTACCATCGCGATGCGCGATGGCGTGAAGCTCACCGCCGACCTCTATCGAGATGACGCGATCACCAAGGCACCCGTCATCCTCACTCGCACGCCGTATGATCGCACGAAGCAGAAGGCCTCGGGCGAGCGATGGGCCAAGGCAGGCTATGTCTTCATCGCGCAGGATTGTCGCGGGAAGTTCGGATCGGCGGGAGACTTCGCGCCATACAACAATGAAGGCCAGGACGGGTATGACACCATCGAGTGGATCACGGGCCAGCCTTGGTGCAGTGGTCGTGTCGGTATGATGGGCGGCTCGTATGTCGGCGCGGTGCAGTGGCAGGCGGCAGCGGAGAATCCGCCCGGTCTCGCCGTCATCGCGCCGCAAGCGACATGGAGCAGCTTTTATCGAAACCTCCATCTTGGCGGCTCCGTGCGGCTTTCGCTCATCGCAGGCTGGATCGCGGGCAACACTCCGAAACCCGAAGGCGTGAAGCCTGCGGACATGAGCGAGGCCTTGATGCGTCTGCCGCTCGGTGAGGTCGATAGCGCCCTCGGCTGGGACATGCCGTGGCTGGATGCCTTCCTCACGCATCCCGAGCCGGATGGCTTTTGGACCCGGCTTGATCTCACCTCGTGCCTGCCTGATCTGCAACTCCCAGCATTGCACGTCGTCGGCTACTATGATTACTTCTCCCGCGAGTCGGTAGGCAATTTCATGATCATGCAAAAGCAGGCGCGTGACACGAAGACACGCCAGCAGCAGCGACTCCTCCTCGGCCCATGGGATCATGGCAGCGTGGGTAAAACCAAGGTCGCTGAGGTCGAGTTCGGCACTGGGGCCACGGTGGACACCTTTGCATTGCAACTCGACTGGTTCGACCGCCATCTTAAGCAAGACGCCGCCGCACAAGCCAAGCCCTTCCCGCCCGTGCGCTACTTCTCTATGGGCGACAACGTTTGGCACGATGCCCAAACCTGGCCGCCCGAAGGATTCACCTCGACCTCGTTCTACCTGCACTCCGATGGCAAGGCGAACACTCGCCAAGGCAATGGCCGCCTTACTCCCGAAGCGCCTACTCAAGACGAAACACCTGACACCTTCCGCGCAGATCCGGCAAAACCCACGCCCGCCAACCCCATCACTAAAGCACGCCCCATCAAAGCCGCTGTGTGGGGTCCTGTCGATCAAAGCGCCACCGAGGATCGCGACGACGTGCTCGTTTACACCAGCGAGCCGATGACTGAGCCGCTCACCTTCGCCGGTAACGCTGAAGCAAAGCTCAACGTCAGCACCGATACGCCCGATGCCGACTGGGCCGTGAAACTCATCGACGTGCATCCCGATGGCTTCGCTCAAAACATTGCGCGTGGCATCCTGCGCGGTCGCTATCGCAACTCGCTGCTCAAGCCCGAGCTGATGCAGCCTGGCCAAGTGTATGAGATCACCGTCGATCTCGGTCCCGTCGCCGCCACCATCGCCAAAGGCCATCAACTGCGCGTGGACATCAGCGGTGCCGACTTCCCACTTTACGATCGCAATCCTAACACCGCCGAAGGCATCACCAGCAGCAAAACCGCCATCGCCACTGAGCAAGTGCATCACAAGCCAGGCACACTCTCGCGCATCGTTCTGCCGGTGAAATGAAGATCTGACTACTTGCCATGAATCCTCTGATCCCGTCTTTGTATTTTATCATCGCCTCCAACGCAATCGCCGTCGATTTCGACAGCGAGATTCGTCCTCTTCTGCAAAAGCACTGCATCGAGTGTCACGGTGAAAAGAAACAAAAAGGCGAACTCCGTCTCGACGCCAAAGTCCACGCCTTCAAAGGCGGTCACGACGGCCCCGCGATCCTCGCTGGCAAGGCGGATGCCTCACCACTCTTCCAGCGCATCACCAGCACCGATGAAGATGAAAAAATGCCACCCAAAGGCGATGGCCTAAAAACGGAAGAGGTCGCTCTTTTAAAGAGCTGGATCGACTCCGGTGCCAAGTGGCCCGAAAACGCCACCGACAAAGCCGCGCTCACCGACAAGCGTCTCCAGCACTGGTCCGTGCAGCCCATCAAGGGGGCTTCGGCTTTAGCCGAAGCTCTTGGACTCAAGCCTGAGCTACTTTCCATCGATACCTTCATCGAAGCCAAACTCCGCGAAAACAACCTCACGCCCTCCCCTGAAGCCGACGCCCGCACCTTAAAGCGCCGCCTCCACTTCGATCTCCTCGGCCTCCCTCCGTCCGGCATTCCAGACGCGTCTGACCCCTCCGACAAAAACTACGAAGCCCTCGTCGATTCCCTCCTCGCCAGTCCCCACTTCGGCGAACGCCAAGCCCGCCACTGGCTCGACATCGTCCACTACGCCGACACGCATGGCTTTGAGCGCGATCAGCTCCGACCCAACGCCTGGCGCTACCGCGACTACGTCATCGAGTCCTTCAATGCCGACAAACCCTACGATCAGTTCATCAAGGAACAGATCGCCGGGGATTTGCTACCGAAGCCAACCATCACCGCGCTCGGATTCCTATCCGCAGGCCCTTGGGACTTCGTCGGGCAGCAGGAAACGCGGTCTGACATGCTACGTCGTGCCGCACGCGCCCTCGATCTCGACGACATGGTCACGCAGACGCTCACCGCCACGATGGGCATCACCATCAACTGCGCCCGCTGCCACGATCACAAGCTCGATCCCATCACGCAGGAAGAGTATTATCGGCTGTGGGCCGTTTTCGCCGGCGTGAAACGCGGCGACCGCGAAACCGATGCCGCCGAGTCGAAACGCATCGCCACCGAAAAAGCCCGCTTAAACAAAGAACTCGCCCAAACACGCACGCAAATCGCCAAGCTGGCCGGTGAGGGCCTCGAACTCGCCAAACTCATCCCCGAAGCCTCCGGCATCGACCTGCGCAACGGCAGCATCACCAAGGACAAGCTCGGCTACTTCCGCGACATCCAGACGAACCGCCTTCAAAAGGTCCCCTCTGTCCCTTCCGTCCTTTGGGTCTTTGTTCCGAACGGCCCGAAAGTTCCCATCGCCTTCAAACAAGAAGTATCCGGCATCCCAGTCACCAGCGGCCACTTTTGGGACACCCTCGCGAATCATCCCATCAGCGCCCAACGCAACAGCAAGATCGGCAGCACGGATTATGCAGCGAAAGGACACAGTATGCTCGCCATGCACGCGAACAGCGGCATCACCTTCGATCTCGCCAAGCTCCGCGAGCAGAGCGGCCTCAAAGCCATGCGACTCACCGGCCTCGTCGGCTTCGGAGCCGCCAAAGAAGCTGCGACCACAAAAGCCGACTTCACCGTCTTCGTCGATGCCGAGATGAAGTTCCAAAAACTCAAACTCCGCAAAGACGAGACCGCCGCGCTCGAACTCGAAGTGCCCGCCACAGCCAAAACGCTCACCCTCATCGCCACCGACGGCGGCGATGGCATCGGCAGCGATCTCCTTTTCATCGGCGACCCCAAACTTCTACCCGAAACCACCGAAATACGGCTCACCGAGGCCGATGCGGCTCAATTGAAAAAACTCCGCAACACCGCCGCGAAGCTCGAAGCCGATCTCAAAGCCCTCCCCGAGCCCGACAAGGTCTATGCCATCGTTTCCAACGAACAACCGCCCGTCATCAAAGTGCAGCGTCGCGGCAATCCCGAAGACGAAGCGCAGGAAGTCACTCCCGGAGCCTTCTCCTGGGTAAAGCACGCCTCCGCCGCCTTCGGCGATCAAACCACGCCCGAAGCCCAGCGCCGGCTCGATTTGGCAAATTGGATCACTCATCCCGACAACCCGCTCACCGCTCGCGTCATCGTGAACCGTCTCTGGCATCACCACTTCGGTCAAGGTTTGGTGAACACCCCGAGTGATTTCGGCATCGGCGGTGACAAACCCAGCCATCCCGAGCTGCTCGATTTCCTCGCTCGCGAACTCATCACGCATCGCTGGAGCTTGAAGCACATCCACAAGCTCATCGTCATGTCGAAGGCATATCGTAGAACGAGTTTTCCAACTCGTTCACCCCGAACCAACGAGTTGGAAAACTCGTTTTACGCCGACTCCTCCAACCGCCTCCTGTCCCACCAAAACCCGCGCCGCCACGATGCCGAAACGCTGCGCGACACCGTCCTCGCCGTTTCCGGCAAACTCAATCTCGCCCAAGGCGGCCCCGGCTACCGCGACTTCAACTACACCGAGGCCTACGCCCCCATCTACGACTACGTCACACCCGACAAACCCGAACTGTGGCGTCGCAGCATCTACCGCTTCATCGTGCGCACGACGCCGCACCAGTTCCTGACCACGCTGGACTGCCCCGATCCCGCGAACTTCACGCCTGCCCGTGCCCAAACGACGACCGCTCTGCAAGCGCTGACTCTCTCCAACAACGAGTTCATGCTCCAGCAAGCCCGCCACCTCGCTGAACGAGCCAAGACACCCGAACGAGCCTTCCAGCTATGCTTCCAACGCGATGCGACTTCCGACGAACTCGCCGCCGCGAAGTCCATCGACCTCTTCTCCCTCTGCCGCATGCTGCTCAACGCCAACGAGTTCATCTATGTCGATTAGGCTTACACAAAGGCACGAAGGCACAAAGTATTCCTCAATCCAAGCCATGAACAAATTAGCTCAAAACAAACCCCTTAGTGCCTTTGTGCCTTCGTGTGAGCCCACCAACCCTCGGCTCGCACTCATTCCTGACGAACTCGAAGCCATCGCCAAAGACGTGGTGAATGCCTCCATGAAGCTGCACATAGCACTTGGCCCAAGCTTGCTGGAAAGCTTTTATAGCGTGCTGCTGGAAAAGAAGCTCACCGAGCGCGGCTATCGCGTCGAGCGGGAGAAGCCTGTCCCACTTGTGTTTGAAGGAGTGCATTTTGAAATGGGTTTTCGAGCCGATCTCGTCATCAACGGCCGCTTTATCATCGAACTCAAATCCGTCGAAAAATCGCCCCCGTTCACGCGAAGCAATTGCTGACCTATTTGAAGCTCACCAAAAACCGCCTCGGACTGCTCATCAACTTTGGCGAGGAACTCCTCAAAAACGGCATCAAACGCGTGGTAAATTAATAACCCAGACCAAGGCAACAAACCCCATTTTGCATGCACGCATTCCAATCCAGATCTCAAAGCCTGCGTGCCTTTGTGCCTTCGTGTGAGACCCATTTCCCACCCGAACAAGTCACACGCCGCAATTTCCTCCAAAGCCTCAGTGGCACCGCACTGGCCTCGCTGCTGCATGGTGATGCCAGCGCAGCATCGAACCCGCTTTCGCCGAAAGGCGGGCATCATGCGGCGAAAGCGAAAGCGGTGATCCAGATCTTCTGCCCGGGTGGTCTCTCACATGTCGATACCTGGGACTACAAACCGGAGTTGGAGAAGCGTCAGGGAAAACCCTTCGATCCCGATGGCAAGCTCACGTTCTTTGCGTCGAAGCCCGGTAACTGCCAGCAGTCGTGGTGGAAGTTCCGTCAGCATGGCGAATGCGGACGCTGGATGAGCGATCTGTTTCCGAAACTCGCTGCGAAGGTCGATGACATGTCCTTCATCCACTCGATGCAGAGTAAAACCGCGCTGCACGGTCCCGCGATGTTCATGGCGAACAGCGGCTACATCTTGCCCGGCTTTCCGACGATGGGCGCGTGGGTTACGTATGGCCTTGGTAGCCTCAGTAATGACCTCCCAGCTTTCGTCGTGCTGCCCGATCCGCGTGGTTTGCCACCCGGCGGCGTTTTGAACTGGGGCGCGGGCTTTTTGCCCGCGATCCATCAAGGCACCGTCCTCACCACCGATGCCGAAATGCCGCCCATCGCAGATCTTTTCCCGCCCAAGGGCTACATCGAAGGTTCCGAGCAAAAGAGCCGCGAGTTCCTCCAGGTGCTGAATCGCACCCACGCGGCCGAAAGACGTGAAAATAGCGAGTTGGAGGCCCGCATCGCGGCTTACGAGCTGGCGGCGCGTTTGCAGCTCAGCGCCCCCGAAGCCACGAACGTCAGCGATGAGACCTCGGCGACGAAAAAGCTCTACAAACTCGATCACGAAGACATCGGTTCGTTTGGAAGGCAGTGCTTGCTCGCACGTCGGCTCGTGGAGCGTGGCACGCGCTTCGTGCAGATCTTTTGCGGTGCCGAAAACACCACCGCGAAGAAGATCCGCCCCAACTGGGACAGCCACGAGGACCTCGTCCGCGATCACGGCTATTGGGGCAGCATTCTCGATAGCGGAGCCGCCGCTTTGCTCACCGATCTGAAATCACGTGGCCTACTCGAAAGCACACTCGTTATCTGCACCACCGAATTCGGCCGCCAGCCCGCCGCGCAAGGCGCAGGCAAAGGCCGCGACCACAATCCCGGTGCCTTCACCGCCTGGATGGCCGGTGGCGGCATTCAGGGCGGCACAGCCTACGGCACCACGGATGATCTCGGTTTCAAAGCCGCCGAAAACCCCGCCTACTGCTACGATCTCCACGCCACCGCGCTGCACCTGCTAGGTCTTGATCACGAAAAGCTCAGTTACTATCACAACGGCATCCAGCGCCGCCTGACGGATGTGCATGGGCACGTTATCCCAGAGATCCTCGCGTGAATTTATCACCTCCATGAACGCCCTCCTCAACCGCCGCACCTTCCTCCAGCAGACCGTCCACGGTCTCGGCAGCATCGCGTTTCTCGATCTGCTCGCTCGTGATCAGCTTCTCGCCGCCTCCGGTCCAACACGTCCGATCATCGACCCCTCGCGACCCTTTGCAGCCCGACAACCGCATTTCGCGCCGAAAGCCAAACGCATCGTCATGGTCTTTTGCAGTGGTGCCTTGAGCCACGTCGATACCTTCGACTACAAGCCCGCACTCTTTGAATACCACGACCAACCCATGCCCGGCGGCAGCGTCGTCACCTTCCAGGGCGAGCAGGGGAACCTCATCAGGCCGCTGCGCGACTTCAAACCACGCGGCCAGTCCGGCAAGATGACCTCCGACTTGCTGCCCAAGCTCGGCGGCTGCGTGGACGACTTCTTTTTCTGCCACGGCATGACGTCGAAGACGAACACGCACGGCCCTGGCGAGACATTCATGTCCACCGGGCAGACCTTGGAAGGCTTTCCCTCCGCCGGCGCATGGGTGAACTACGCGCTCGGCACCGAAAACGAAAATCTGCCGTCCTACATCGCCATACCTGATCCACGAGGCAATCCCCAAGCCGCAGGCAACAACTGGAGCGCCGCCTTCCTACCCGCCGCGTATCAAGGCACCGCCTTCAATGCCGAGAATCCCATCCGCTTCCTCGCACGGCCCGACGGCATCTCCGCCAGCAGCGACAAAGCGACCGCTGACTTCTTAAAGCGCCTCAACGAGCGCCACCTCGAAAAATTCCCCGGCGATAGCGAACTCGCCGCCCGCATCTCCAGCTACGAACTCGCCGCGAAGATGCAGATGACCGTGCCCTCGCTCACCGATCTCAGCAGCGAGCCAGCCCACGTTTTGAAAATGTATGGCGCTGACGATCCCACGAACACCGTGAAGGCCGGCTACGCCAAAAACTGCATCCTCGCGCGTCGTTTGTGCGAGCAGGGCGTGCGCTTCGTGCAGGTCTTCAACGGCGCGTATGCCATGGGCGAAGGTGTGGGCAATTGGGACGGCCACAAGACCATCGCCACGCAGTATCCCGGCCACGCTGAAGTGCTCGACCAGCCCACCGCTGCGCTCTTCATGGATCTGAAACAGCGCGGCCTGCTCACCGATACCCTCTTCGTTTTCTGCACCGAGTTCGGCCGCATGCCCACCTTCCAAAAAGGCGCATCCTGTCGCTATCACAACCCCAGCGGCTTCACCTTCATCCTCGCCGGAGCTGTCTTGCTAACCGTCGCGAAAAACCACGGTGAAACCGATGAGTTCGGCTGGAAAGCG
>JBEIGR010000134.1:0-10926 GCA_040381795.1 Verrucomicrobiaceae bacterium
CCAGCCTCGACCATGCGGCGGGCCATGAGAAGGCTCATGCCGTTGATGTGCTGGCCGTAGCGCTCGCGCAGGGCCAGTGGCTCGGATTTGATGTCGAAGGCATTCACCGTGCCGCTGGAGGCGAGCAGATCAAAGGCTCGCTCCTGCTGCTTGGCGTAGTTTTGCACCGCCATCTCGTGATCGAGTTCGCGGCGGGCACCGTTCAAGGCCGCGAGCAGGCCCTGGCGGTCCTGCATGCGCTGCGGAGTCATGCTGCCGCCGATGCTGATCGTGGGCGCAGCGAAGTTCAGCGGCTCGTCAAAGCTGCCATTCAGCAAAAAAGGATCGAACTCCATGCCGATGCGTCCAGCGAACTGGCCGGGGCGCGTGAAGGGCAGTTTACTGGGCTTGTGCGGCAGCGTGATGAGCGAGGGCAACGTGGGATGTTGCGGGCGCTTCATCGAAACGACGCTGCCCATGTAAGGCCAGTCTTCGGGATACGGACGGCGGTCAGTGCCCTGCTGCTTGAAGGTGGGATCGGGCGCGTGGCCGGTGAGGTTGTAGTAATAACCGGCGTGATGATCGCCCGTGGCGCGTCCGCCATCGGTGATGCCGTGGATCATGGCAAAGCGATGCGCCTGCTTGGCCAGCAGCGGCAGATGTTCGCACAAAACGATGTCGTCGCCGGTGGTGCGGATCGGTTTGAACTCACCGCGATATTCCAGCGGTGCCTCCGGCTTCATGTCCCACATGTCGATGTGCGAGGAGCCGCCGCAGAGGAAGAACAGCACCGTGGATTTAGCCGGTTTCGCCAGTGTGGGCAGCGAAACCGTCGGCGCGGTGGAACCCTGCACGCCCCCTTTGAAGCCCAGCGATGCCAATCCCGCCGTCGAGGCCGTCAAAAAGGCCCGGCGGTCCATCGAGGGACGAAACAGCGGTGAATGCATCGAACCTTCATACGGCGGAAAAGTGCCGGGCTGTCATTTGGGGCGACGAGAAAGTAAAAGGAGCAACACATAAGCTGCCAAGCTCCAAGTAAGGCTGCACAAAACAAAAGCAGCACCGAGGCTCAGCCAGGCGGGGAATCGGCCTTCCATTAAAACGACGGGATACTGGAGTAGAATCAAGACGAGTCCAAAGCCCTCCGGTTTGCATGAGTCCCAAGGGACTCCAAACATGATAGCGATAAGCAGCACCTCGATGGCAGTCCCAATGATGATGGCTTTGGTCCAGCGGTTCATGCCTGCTTTTAGCAAAGGCATGCGTACTTGTCACTCCTGCTTCTTCGCGGCGCTGGGAGCACGGCGCGGCATGCCCCAGGCACCGCGTTGGGCGGCGCGGGCAGCTTTTTCGACCTCGCGGAGGTGGTTTTCGTAGTCGTTGGCTTTGCGGCCATCGTGCATGTTCACGCCTTTGGTGTGGATGCGGGCGAGACCGGCTTGCACGAGCTTGTGCGCAAGGTCCTCGCCATCGTCAAAGCGGATGACAGCGTAGATGCGGTCGCTGTCATAGACGCTTTCCCAGCGGGTGAAGACGGTGAAAGGCTGCGAGCGGAGCAAATCGGCGGTGAAGGCTTTTGCTTGCTGGCCGAGCTTGAGCGTCTGCGGGATGCTGAGGCCGCCGAAGTAGCCTGCCTGATCCTTCAAGCGGCTAGCGACAAGCTTGTACTCCCTCTTTTCAGCGCAATCGACGAAGTAGAGCCTCAGCACGAGCTTTTGACCTTCATGCTCGACGACGAAGCTGTCGCCGTCGTTGGTCTCATCGTCGATGAAACGGACGCCGGAGAGCGGCTGGAGGATTTGAACCTCCACCACAGGCTCGCGCGGCGCAGGCTCGCGAACCGCACGGAACCAAAACTCGACCACGAGGATGGTCACGAGCACCAGCGTCCAGAGCACGCGGCCGATTTTGCGTTTGAAGGCCGGGCTCATGTGCCGCGCTTGTTGCCGAAAAGATCAATGTGCAGCCGCGGCGAATAGCGCCAGCCCTCGCGTTTGCAGATGTCCACCAGCAGCATCTGCCGGGCTTTCAGCACCTCCTGCGTGATGCCCTCCGGCATCAGCAAAACCTTCTCCGGGGGAATTTCGATGCCGATGGACTCGATGACGGTCTTTACCTCCAAAACATCCGCCTCGCTGGCGATGACGAATTTGAGCTGGAAATCATACTTCGAGCACCAAGCCCGCAGAACCTCCGGCTGAAGCCGCAAGCGCTCGTGCTTTTCCACCCACGCTTTGCCTGCGGAAGCCTCATCAGGCGTCGAATGCGCCAGCTTTGGGCTGATGGAGGCCAGATCACACGCCACGCCTTCTGGCAGAATGGTGCCCGCTGTTTCGATCGTGATGTGCTTTCCTGCCTCACGCAGTCTTTGCAGCAGCAGCGGCATCTCCTTCGCCACCATCGGCTCGCCGCCTGTCACGACGACGAAGCGCGTCGGATGTGCATTCACGGCCTGCAACAGCTCCTCCACGCTCATCTCCATGCCTTCCGGCTTCCACGACGCATACGGCGTGTCACACCACCGGCATCGCAGATTGCACCCGGAAGTCCGCACAAACACCGAAGGCACGCCCACAAGCGTTCCCTCGCCCTGCACAGAGTAAAAGATCTCGGAAATCAGCATGATGTCTTGCCGGAGAGAACGTCAAAAAGCCTTTTTCTTCCAGCTTCAGAATCCTGCCCAAATACCAATTCGGCTAAAGTTGGTATCTCTGCCTCCGTGAGAGACACGCCGTTCGACGCAAGAATGTCAGCAGCGAAGCGCAGCAGAAGATGATGGCTCTCCGCCAGGGGCCGACAACCCGTGACAACGGTGTCCTTGATGCTGCTGCCTTCGTTCCCGGCCGTTGTCAGGGCACCGCAGTTTTTGAGAGTCTTCAGAACATCCCGGACTTTCGATTTTGAGTGCTCGGCCAGCTCCGGCAATGCCAGAATCTTCTCCTGGAGGGAGCCAAAGGTCACCGGAACACCTCCTGCCGACGAGTTTTCCAGAATCGACCGAACACGCTCAAGAACGGCATCCCTCAACACGGCGTGAAACCGGACATCCCTCGTGGCGAGCATGGCACGCACCTTTGCCTCGTGGGTTTGCGAGGGTGGGGGCGCTTTGGCACCTGCCGCCTGCGCAGCGGGTGACGGTGCAGCAGCTGCGACAAGAAAGACTTTGCCGTCGGTCACCCGGTAGGCGGAGCCATCGAGAACGTCGTGCAGAAAATCACCGACTTTCGCATAACCGAGGTCCTGCGAGTGGAATTCAGGGAGCTTCTGCCGGACACGTGCCCGCAACATCTCCGCTGTCAGCCCCTGGGAAGGAAAACCCTCGGGCTGCTGCCGGATCTCATCGAGAACTTCTAGCAGTTGGTGCGGCCCGCACTCATCGATGGATCGCTGGTCGTAAGACACGCGAACGTTGGCGAGCGATGCGAGAATGCGGGACCGGTCCTCGCCCATCCGGCCAACTGAAACTAAAGCCACGCGTTTGCCGATGGCCCGCAGTCGCTGAATCAGCGCCGAGAAGTCGGAGTCGTGGGACAGGATCGCGAACGTGTCGATGTGGCTGTAGTTGGCCGCGATCTCCATACAATCGAGCGCCATGAGGATGTCTGCCCGGTTCTTCCGGCCCTGTCCGGTTGGGCAATGGATGACCTGGAACCCGTGCCTGCCGAGATCGTGCTGGATGCTGACATCTAAGTCCATTTTCTCACGCAGGTTCTTCGGGTTCCATTCCCGGCTGCGCAATGTGTCCTGAACGTGATGGAGCGTGTTGCCGTAAACTCTGCGGATGTCTGCCTGGCCTTCACAGTAAGCCTCAACTACGCGCACTAGGGGCCAGGCCCACACGGCAGACGCAGCGCAGTTCCGAAAGTCTTCATCGGAGGCCGCGATTTGCGCGTTGTCGAAATCAACCAAGAGGGCGATGCGATGACTCATTTGCCACCCTTGGTCCGTGCGAAACAAGAGTCAAGAATTGCAGCTCGGTGCGAACAAGAACTGTGATCACGCCACCTTCCACTCCGCAGCATGTCTCGCGAAGGCCTTCTCAGCCCGCTTCAGCGCCTCATCGATATCCGCCTGCGTGTGGGCGAGCGAGATGAACCAAAGGCCGCGCTCGATGGCGCGGACGCCTTCTTCGAGGAGGCAGCGGCGGAGGTGCGCCCAGCGTGGAGCGTCGTGGCGGTGGACGTAGTCGCGGTAATCGAGGATGGGGCCTTCCTCGACATCGGGCTTGAGCATGGTGCAGTGGAAGACGAGGCCAAAGCCTTGCGGCAGGACGGGCACCGCATGGTGCTGGGCGAGCTGGCAGAGGCCAGCCATCAATTGCTCGCCGAGATCAATGACACCGGCAGGATGGCTGTCGCCAAGGGCGATGACCTGATCGAGGCACCATTTCGCGGCAGCAAGGCAGAGCGGATTGGCATTCAAGGTCCCGGCATGCACCACCTGGCCGCTCAGAATCTTGGCGAAGAAGGCTTCTTTGCCCACGAGGGCCGCGAAGGGCACGCCGCCGCCGACGGCCTTGCCGAGGATGGTCAGATCAGGCGTGAAGCCGAGGAAGGTCTGCGCACAGCCCGCGCCGAAGCGGAAGCCGGTGATGGTTTCATCGGCGATCATGACGATGCCGTTTTCATCGCAAAGCTCGCGGATGGTGTCGATCATGCCGGGCACGGGTGGCATGCAGCCGGTGTTGCACAGCACAGGCTCAAAAATGATCGCGGCGATCTGGCCGTGATGCTCTTTGACGCGCTGGCGCAGGTGCTCGGGATCATTCCAGCGGGCGACGACGAAGGTGTTCAGCACCTCAGGAATGACGCCCTGGCTGGGATGCAGCCGCGTGGGATCGTCCTCACTGCCCCACTTGTCAGGCGGCGGGGCGAAGCCGACGAGGCCTTCATCGGCCCAGCCGTGGTAGTGGCCCTCGAACTTCAAAATGAGCGGACGACCCGTGTGAGCTCGTGCAAGGCGCAGCGCGGAGAGTGCGACCTCGGTGGCGGAGTTGTTGAAGCGCACCCGCTCGGCTCCCGGGATCATTTTTTGCAGCCGCTCGGCCACGTCGATCTCCAGCTCGCTTTGCGCGGCCCAGTGAGTGCCTTTGAAGGCCTGCGCGGAGATCGCCTCGGCCATGCCTTGCGGCGCGTGACCATACAAAATCGCTCCCTGGCCGATCTGGAAGTCGATGTACTCATTCCCATCCACATCGAAGAGCCGCGAGCCTTTGCCATGATCGAAGTAAAGAGGCACCGGGGCCTCCATCTTGCGAATGCCGCTGTTCACGCCGGCGGCGATGCTGTTTTGAGCACGGGCGAAGAGCTCCGCCGACTTGTGGAAGGTGTAAGGCATGGCTGGAAGAGGAAAAACTCAGCTCAAGGGTGAGCTGTCATACACGACGACACGCTCCCAGAAGGTCTTGCAGGTGTCCACGAAGCGTTGGTGATCCGGGCAGCCCTTCTGGTAAAACTCGTGGTCCTCCATGGTCTTGAAGAGCAGTGAGATGGAATAGCTAAACGAGTGATCCGTGACGGGGCGCTTCTCCGTGGGAGCTGGTTTGCCAACGAAACCGTGAGCGAGGTAGCTGATCTTCGGAAGCAGGGAGAGTTCCGATTCGAAGGTGGCACGTTGATCGGCGGTGAGGTCAGGCTTGAGCCAGAAATAGACGTTGTGAAGCATGGCGGCGGATGGGTACGCTGCCGCCACGGGCATGCAATCAGCAATGCGGTGGTTTCACCGGGGAGCCAGCCTTCACGCGGCGGGGGCTTCGGACGCCGGAGAGGCTTCCGCGATCACTTCGTCTTCCTTCACGGGGTCCACGCGGAGGGAGATTTTGATACCGTGCTTCTCCGCCGCCACATTCAGCAGCGAGCGGATGGCGCTCACGGTCATGCCGTTTTTGCCGATCACATGCCGCACGTCGTCTTTGGCAAGCTGCACGCGGTAGCTGGTGGCCCCGTTCGAGCCCGGACCGACGGCGATGGTGGCCTGCTCGGGGTGGTCGATCAGATTGGCGACGACGTAGGAGAGGAATTCGCGAAGGGCTTCAGGGGCGTCCATGGTGGGAAGAATGAAACGGGTGAATCAGAGAGCAAACAAAAGAACCCGGCCCATTCACTGGAACCGGGTTCTTTGAAAAAAAGGCGTCGAATCGAGCCGGGCTAATATCAGGCGGCAGCCTTGGTAGCGTGCTTGATGATGCTGGCGACGGTATCGGAAGGCTTGGCACCTTTGGAAACCCAGTCCTGCACGCGATCGAGCTTCACTGTGGCGTTTTCAATACCCTTTTGGGGGTCATAAGTGCCGAGAATCTCAAGGAAGCGGCCATCACGACGGACGCGCTTGTCGGTAGCGATGATGCGGAAGACAGGGCGGTGCCTAGCACCTTCTTGACGGAGACGGATAACGACGGCCATGATACGGGGTAGAAAAAGGGTGGGGATTCGAGCGGGGGCGGACAGTGGAGACTTTCGGAGGAGACGCAACCACTTTTTCCGGCACCCAAAGCCACACCTTCCCGGCCAGCCATGGCAAAGCGATCCTTTCTGCCGCAGGGGCTTTGGCGATTTTCTGCCTTGTCATCCCCGTTTGAGGGTACATCCTCCCCACCAAGTTTTTCTCTCGTACCTTTCCTTATGCAGAATCGCCCCCCGAACCGCGGCCCCTCGAATCACAACTCACGCTCTGGCCCTCCTGGCCGCAGCAGTGGACCACCGCGTGGCATCGTCGGCGGCACGGGCCCAGCCCGCACGGGCAGCAGCGGCCCACCTCGTGGCATCGTGGGTGGCAATAGCAGCGGCCCGCCTCGTGGCATTGTGGGTGGAAATCAGCCGCGTCCCGCCCCACCCCCACCCCGCAGCGCCCCGCCGCAGCGTCGTCCCGAGCCACCACCCGAGGTGAAGCCTAAAGAGGAAGCCATCGAACTCGAAGGCGTGATCTCCTCCGTGCTCGCCGGCACCATGTTTCGCGTGAAACTGCGCGGCAATGGCCACGAAGTGCTCGCCCACATCTCCGGCAAGATGCGCAAAAAATTCATCCGCCTCGTCATCGGGGATGCCGTGAAGCTCGAAATGTCACCCTACGACATGGACAAAGCGCGCATCGTTTACCGCATCGGCTGAGCCACGCACCTCCATCCGAGCGCATGGCCCGCGACATCGTTTATTTTGACCTCGAAACACGCCGCACGGCCAACGATGTGGGCGGCTGGGGCAATAAGCACCTGATGGGCATCTCCGTGGCCTGCACCTACAGCACCAAGCTGCAGGAGTACATGATCTACACGGAGGACGAGACCCAGGCCCTCATCGACCAGCTCCGCCGCGCCGACCTCGTTGTGGGCTTCAACCACATCAGCTTCGATTACGAGGTGCTCATGGGCCACAGCCTCTTCGACTTCCGCGATCAGCTCCACAGCTTCGATCTCCTCGTCGATCTCGAAAAACTCCTTGGCCATCGCATCAAGCTCGATGCCGTCGCCGCCGCCACCCTCGGCACAGGTAAGACCGCCGATGGCCTCGATGCCCTCAAGTGGTGGCAGCAGGGCCTCGTCGCCAAAATCGCCGAATACTGCTGCTACGACGTGAAGGTGACCAAATGCGTCCACGAATTCGGCGTCGAGCACGGCTTCGTGAAATACCACGACCGCAACGGCCGCGAACAGCAGGTGAAGGTGAACTGGAAGTGAGCCCTTACGCATTTGCATGCGCGGGTGATGCCGCCGCAGCTTCTCGCGTCGATGTTGGGAATGGCTTGAGGCTGCGCACGAACAGGCGAACGGATGCCACGCCATGTCTGACCACCCAAACCAGCCCCTTGGCGAACCCGTCCTCGACTGGAAGCCGCCGCCGGCACCGGCGCGTGAGGTCATGCATGGCCGTTTTTGCCGACTGAAGCCGCTGGAGGTGGAAAAACATGCGCGGCAGCTTTTCGATGCGAACAAGCTCGACTCCACCGGCGCAAACTGGACATACCTGCCTTACGGGCCCTTCACCGAGTTCGAGGATTATGTCGCGTGGCTGGAAAAGCAGTGCCTCGGCCCTGATCCGCTTTTCTTCGCCATCGTCGATGCCGCAAGCGGCGAAGCGGTCGGCGTGGCGAGCTACCTGCGCATCACGCCTGAATGCGGCAGCATCGAGGTCGGCCATCTGAACTTCTCACCCAGACTGCAACGCACGCCCGCCGCCACGGAGGCGATGGTTCTCATGATCCGCCACGCCTTTGAACTCGGCTACCGCCGCTATGAATGGAAGTGCGATTCGCTCAATGAACCCTCACGCAAAGCCGCGCTGCGCCTCGGCCTGTCCTTCGAAGGCATCTTCCGCCAAGCGACCGTGCGCAAAGGTCGCAACCGCGACACCGCCTGGTATGCCGCCATCGACAAAGAATGGCCCGCTCTGCGCGAATCGTTCGAGCAGTGGCTCAGCCCGTCGAATTTCGATGAGCAAGGAGAGCAGTGCGTGAGCTTGTCATCGCTCACACGATCGATTTTGAAGTGACGTTGATACGGTTTTGGTTTCCTCGGCGTTTTCCCCGCCACATGGAACGCACCGCCCTCTTCCTCCTGACCGCCCTCACCCTGCATGCGCAACAGCGTGTCGAAGTCTCGCGGGATTTGTGGATCTCCGCTTACTCGAAGGAGGTGGAGGGGAACAATGGCGGATCGCACCGGCTGAAGCTGAAGGGCATTCAGGAGTTCTTCCTCATCGACTTCGATCCGGTGCCGCTGCGCGGGAAGAAGATCACCAAGGCGCAAGTGCATGTGCATCTCGCGTCGCCAGAGGCTCCGCTGCGACGCACAACGGTGTCAACGATTACACAAGACTGGGTTGAGGGCACCGGCAGCAGCTATGCGAAGACACCAGGCGCGAGTTCCTTCGTGTGGGCGAAGACAGGCGAGCTGCGCTGGGGCAACAACGAGCCGGACATCACCAGCGTCGTCTGCGGGGAAGGCGGCTCGCTGTGGGGCTTTGGCGATGCCTCCCCGCCGGATGCGGAAGGCTGGCAGATCATCCCGATCTTGCCGGAAGTGGCTCAGGCGCGGCTCGAGGGCCGTTCGCATGGCTTTTACGTCATCGACGACATCGGCAGCGAATACACGCGCGATGGGAACGCGGTGAAGTTCACGAATTTCGTGAATCGCTACGTCTCGAGCCGTGAGGACAAACGCATCCACAAGCCCTACTTCTCGCTATGGCTCGAAGAGGGCGCGGTGGAAGCTCCCAAAACTGTCAATCAGGTCAATCCGGTCGCCACAGCCACTTTGCCTGAGATTCCGAACGTGGAGGTCGTGGAGCCGAATTTGCCTTCGAAGGATATTTTTGGCCGCGAACTGGCTTCAACGCACTTTTTTGCCGCGAAGGGCGAAACGATCGGTTTTTCGGTCGCGGGCAAACCACTCGTCAAAGCGCCTGATTTGGGCGTGAAGCTCTACTCGATGCCGAAAGTCGGCGGAATGCATGATCCGCTCGTGCTCGGAACGGGAGAAGACACCTTCATCGAGCTGCATGTGCCGAAAAATATGCCCGCAGGCTCGCACGGCGGAACGGTGACGGTCAATGGCACGGTGATGCCGTTCACGATCACGGTTTGGAATTTCACGCTGCCGGATCGCCTGTCGTTCTTGCCGCAGATGAACGCCTACGGCCTGCCGGGGCATGCGCGTGACTACTATCGGCTCGCGCACGAGCATCGCGTGGTGCTGAATCAGCTCCCGTATGGCTGGACGGGCAAGGTGGACGAGCCCGCGCCAAAGCTCGGCGGCGATGGGAAGTGGGACTGGACGAAGTTCGATGCCGAGTTCGGTCCGTTGCTCGATGGCAGCGCCTTCGCCGATCTGCCGCGCGGCGCGGTGCCGGTGGATGCATATTACCTGCTGCTGAACGAGAACTGGCCGATGAAGCACGACGAGCACTTCAAGGGCGGCTACTGGATCGAGACCGCGTTCGATGACGCTTACTGGATGCAGTTCCGTGCGATGGCGGCGGAGATCGCGAAGCACCTCGAAGCCAAGGGCTGGACCGAGCCGATGTTTGAGTTCTACCTCAACAACAAGGTGTACTTCAAAAAGGACGACTGGCGGAAGTGCACCGCGGCATGGATTTTCGACGAACCGGTGCACACGCAAGACTTCTGGGCCATCCGCCACTACGGCCGCGAATTCTGGAACGCCGTCGCGCCTTATCCGAAGGTGAATCTCACGTATCGCGCCGACATTTCCCGCCCGCAGTGGCAGCGTGAGTTGCTCGATCACTGCGTGAACGTCGAAGTCGTCAGCGGCGTGCTGCGCGACTACTGGCCGCGCATTCAGCGTCGCGCCCAGGCCTGCGGCAATCTTTACTACATGTATGGCAGCGCGAACGCCATCGGCACGCCGAACATCGCCAACGCCGCGTGGTGTGTCGAGGCGTGGTCGCTCGGCGCGGATGGTGTCGTGCCCTGGAACACCATCGGCGGCAAAGACTCGTGGCAGACACCTGATGAGCTATCGGTGCTTTACCCGACCGCGAACGGCCCCGTGCCCAGCCTGCGCCTGAAGACCTTCCGCGCCGGTCAGCAACTCGTCGAGTATCTCACCCAATACTGCGCCGTCAGCGGCGAGAGCCGCGAAGCCGTCATGGCCGCGCTGCGTTCCACACCAAGCCTTAGCGCCACCTTGGTAAAAAAAAACGAAGAAGATGCCGGCAAGTCGCAGTTCGGCAAAGACACGCAGCCCGCCTTTGAAGCGCTGCGGTTGCGTCTTGGAGCTTATCTCGATGCCAAAGCACCTGCGCCGAAGGATCGCTGGTTTGACCCACGACCTACGCGGCCGGATTTGAAGACGGCGCGGGAGATCGTGCCGCTGGTGCCTTGATCAGATCACCGATGAGAATGCTTTGATGTCAGCGTTTGATCCCCATGTGGCAAAGCCCTTCTCTTCTTCTCGCGCTCAACCTCCTTGTTTTTGCTTCCTGCTCTCACGCC
>JBEIGR010000135.1:0-10911 GCA_040381795.1 Verrucomicrobiaceae bacterium
GCCACGATGGCGCGGCCGGATTCGGTGATGATGTCTGGGTGCGGCACACCGGCTTCAGCGGTGACTTCGGTGATGGCCTCGATGATGTCGGCGCAGTATTCCTTGGTGCCGTAGTTGCTGCTGGCGGCGCTGGCGCCTTTTTGACCGTCGTAGCTGATGGCGAGACCGCCGCCGAGATCGAGGATGCCCATGCGAGCACCTTCTTGAACGAGGCCGCAATAGACGCGGGTGGCTTCTGTCACCGCTTGGCGAATGGCGCGGATGTTGGGAATCTGCGAGCCTTGGTGATAATGCAGCATGCGCAGGCAATCGAGCATGCCCTGCTCACGCAGGTGATCGACGACATGCATGAGCTGGGAGATATTGAGGCCAAAGACGCTCGAATCCCCGCCGCTGCCGCTCCAGTGGCCAGCGCTCTCGGCGCTGAGGCGGAAACGCACGCCGAGCGTGGGACGCACGCCCATTTTTTTGCAGCGTTCGAGGATCAAATTGAGCTCGGTGGGCATTTCGAGCACCAGGATAACCTGGAGGCCCATCTTTTGAGCATAGAGAGCCAGGTCGATGAACTCCTCGTCTTTGTAGCCATTGCACACGATGTAGGCCTGCGGGTCGTGCATGTAGGCCAGCGCGGCGATGAGCTCGGGCTTGCTGCCGGCTTCAAGGCCGTAGTGATACTTGCGACCATAGCGGGTGATCTCCTCGATCACTTCCTGCTGCTGGTTCACCTTGATGGGATACACGCCGCGATAGACGCCCTGGTATTTTCCTTCCGCGATGGCGGAGGCAAAGCCATCATTCAGCTCATCGATGCGGCCACGCAGCAGATCGCCAAAGCGCACGAGCAGCGGGAGCTGCGTGCCGCGTTCCCGCAGATCACGAACGATGGAGGCCAGCGAGACGGCTTTCGTCTTCGTCTTGTCCTTCAGATTGACGGTCACATCGCCCGCCCTCGAAATATCGAAGTAGCCATGCCCCCATTCGCGGATGCCGTAGAGATCAGCGGAGTCTTCAATGGACCAGGCGGGGGCTTTCATTTCGGTGGGGCGTGCTTTGCGGGTTGGGATTTGGGGCGGCGATTATCAGGTCGATTTGGGAAATGCAAAGCGACATCTCAGCCTTTGCGGCATGCGGCAAAAGGCAGGTGCAGCAGCGTGTAAACCGCGAGGCCAAGCGCCATCGCCGAGACATTGTGCCAGGGAACGGGGCCGAGATGATCGAAGAGGCTGGCCTGCGGCGGCTTTTGGCATTGGAAGGCGTAGTTCGTGCCGAACGAGAGATTCACCAGCGCCGTCGCCGCATACCAGGCGAGCGAAAAGCTCATCACTCGCCGCACCGCGCCCGCCTGCGGACGCTGCCGCATGGCGCTGACGACGTAAAGCGAGGTCACCGGCACGCCGCCATGCATTACGAAGAAAAGGAAGAAGCGTGGATCAGGAAAATCATATACCAGCGCCGGCGTGAGCAGCCCCTGGAGCGTGCCGGCGATGCCGAAAAAGTACACTACCTCGCACCAAAACGCCCGCCGCGTCCACAGTGCCAGCCCGCCCGCGATCGTGGCAATGTCACAGTATTGTAGCGGCAGCATCGTCTGCGCCGTGAGCGAGCCGCAAAGGCCATGCACCACCAGCCCGACGGGATACAGCGCGAGAAGCAGCGTGCCGATCACCCGCTCCGCGAGACTGGCGAAGCGTGTGCGTGCCAGCACGAGCAGCGTGATGAGGACGACGCCGACGATGGCGAGGACGATCTGATGCGAGGTTCCCCAAGGATGAAAAGCAGGCACGGCGGGAGGCATGCGCGGAGAATACGCGGCTCTTGCGTGTGTCAGGCGGTTTGTGCGAGAGTCGCCGCATGGCAGAGATCACAAACCATCAGGCAGGAACCGCAGCGACAGGCTTGGGCGGAGGGTGTGCGGCGTTGTTTGGTTCCATCTTCATTTTCGCGGGCGTTGGCATCGGCCTGTTTCTCTACTTTCCGGCGATCAGCGGCTGGTGGTCAGCCCGCTCTTGGGAGGAAGTGCCCTGCCGCATCGAGGCAGCGGAGCTGGCGGCCTCGCACGGCGATGACAGCACGACCTACGAAGCCAAAGCAAGCTACCGCTATGAGTATCAAGGGCGCACCTTCCGCAGCGAGCAGGTGAGCCTGATGGGAGGCAGCGATAACTTTGGCGACTTCCAGCAGCGTCACTACGGCGAGCTACGCCTCGCCCGCGAGCAGGATCGTCCCTTCCGCTGCCTCGTGAACCCCGCCCAGCCTGGCGAGGCCATTCTCTTCAACGATTTGCGCTGGGGGCTGCTCTTGATGATGTCGCTCTTTCCCACGCTGTTTCCGCTGGCGGGAGGTTTCGTGGCGGTTGGCGGCATCGCGATGGCCCGGGAGGGGATCAAGATCATGGCGCGGCAGAGAAAGTTTCCCGATGAGCCTTGGCATTGGAAGCTCGAGTGGACGGATGGAAAGGTCACGGCGAGCAGCGATGGATTGAAGGCGCTGCTGGCCGTGGCGGTATGGATCACGCTCGTGCAGGCTCCGCTGGCCGTCGCGGTGGTGATGAGCGGAGCGCTGGCGGAATCGCTGCTGGCCGCGCTGGCGTTTTTGCCTCTCGCCATCGCGTTTTTCCCGCTGCGGGCCGTGTGGAAGCGGCTGCAAACGAAGCGCCTGATCGGCGTGGTGAGCCTGGAGCCGCGCCAGTGGCCGCTGCGGCCGGGGGATGTGCTGGATGGGCGTTTGCGCTTCTCACAGGCGCTGAGCCCGCATGTGCCGCTCTCCGTGCGAGTGCGTGCGATTCGCAAAGTGACGCGTGGCAGTGGCAAAAGCAGCTCCACGAGTGAAGAGACGCTTTGGGAGCACACCGAAGCACTCTCCGCGGCCGAGGCGCAGCGTGAAGATCGCGGCTGTGCGCTTCCTTTGCGCATCGAGCTCCCTCTGGATCTGCCCGGCACCAGCATGGGACCCCTCATAAGTGTCTCGCATGAACGCAGCGAGCATCTCTGGAGCATGGAAGTGATGGCCGGTGAAGGAACGAAACCCGCGACCCTGCCTCTGCCGGTCTTTGGCGATGCTCGCGAAGAAATGCGCATGACGGCGGCGGCAACGGCAGTGGCAAAGCCTGCCGTCGAAGAAGACCTCACCGAGCAGCTCCTCGCCCGCCTCCAGGCACGCGGCATTCAGGCGAGCTTCGCCACGGATGGCACACCGGAGTCCATCACCTGCCCGCCCGGCCGGAATCGAGGCGTTGCGATCTTCCTGCTCTTTTTCGGCACGATTTGGATGGGCGCCATGATCATGATCTTTGCGCAAGACGCTCCCTTCATCTTCAAGCTCGTTTGGGGTCTCTCCGCGCCGGGGATTCTGCTGCTGGCGTTCTATTTGCTCCTGCATTCACGCCGCCTGCAGCTCAGCGGCAGCACGATGAGCCTCACCAATCGAGCCGGTCCGTTCTATTCCAAGACGGAAACCTTTGAGCCGCGCCACCTCGTGCAATTCATGCACGATAACTACCTGCGCTCCGGCAACGTCCACTTCTACCGCGTGCGCCTTGAAACCACCTTCGGCAAGAAACTCACCCTCGCCGATGGCCTCACTGAGGAAGCAACCGCCCAAAAACTGGTGAACCGGCTCACAAAGTGGAAGCGGGCAGCCGATTGACGGACCGCGCCGTCGCGTGGAAGATGCATCATGATCACCGCACGTCGAGCCGCCACGCCTGCCCGGGGCCGCAGAGAAATCATCACCGCACCGCCACCTTTGCAGAACGGTGATCGCTTGGGCGCGGCGGAGTTTCTCCGGCGCTACTCCGCGATGCCGGAGGTGAAGAAAGCCGAACTCATCAATGGAATCGTTTATATGGCCTCTCCCGTCCGCGCAAAACAACACGGCATTCCAGACGGCATCATGCAGCTCTGGATCGGAACCTACGCCGCTCACACACCGGGACTACTCGTGGCCGCCAATTCCACCGTCCGTTTTGACGCGGATAACATCCCGCAGCCGGATGCGCTGCTCATGATCGAGAAGGGCGGGCAGGCTAGGATCGGTAAGGACGGCTATATTCATGGAGCACCTGAATTGGTCGTGGAGATCGCAGCGAGCAGTGCCTCGCTCGATTTGAATGACAAACTCGATGCCTACCGCCGCGCTGGTGTGCTCGAATATGTGGTGTGGCGTCCTGAGGAGCAGCTTTGCGATTGGTTCGTGCTGGAGGAAGACCGCTTTATCAAGCTACTGCCGGATAAGCAGCACCTCATCCGCAGCCAGGCCTTTCCCGGTCTCGTGCTCGACGTGAAGGCGCTGCTCGCGGAGAACGCTGCCGCGCTGCTCGCCGCCTTGACCAAATCCCTTGGCAAAGCTGCGCACAAAGCCTTCGCAGCGAAGCTGGCGAAAGCATGAGCCGCTCATGAGGTTCTGGCTGCCTTTCGTCCTGCTGGCATGGGTTCTTTGTGCTTCCGCCCAGGCCCATCCAGCGGATCAAAGCGAGATGCAGGTGAAGCCCTCGCCGCATGCACTGGAGGTTCGTTTCACGTTCAATCTGCTCACGGTGACCAAATGCGTGCAGGTGGATGCCGATGGCGATCAAAAGCTCAGTGTGGACGAGTTGAAGGCGGCGGAGCCGGTTTTCACGAAGTACCTCAACGAGCACATCCGACTCGAGGTGAATCAAAAACCGACGACGTGGGGTGAAAAGGCCACGTTCAGCTACTTGTGGCCGAACTTCGCCAAAACACCGCCCATGCCTGAGATCGAGTATGCGGCACGAAATGTGGATGTGACCTTCGTTTTGCCGCAGAAGGCGCTGCTGGAGGATTTCTGGATTGAGTTCGCCTTCTTTGAGCAAACCGGGACGATGCAGACCGTTCGCGGCGTGTATGAGCAGGACGGGCAGATCATGGAGGTGCCCTTCAGCTTTCAGGAGCCGGAGTACACTTATGATACCGGCTTCGCGGAGGATCCCTTTGTGCAGCAGGAGGAGGCGAAACGTGACGAAGGTCTGAGCTGGGCTTGGGCAGCGGTGCTGCTCATCATGGCTGGGCTGGGGTGGCTTTTCGTGCGGCGATGAACTGCCACGCCATGCTCAGCAGATGCAGCACAAACGAGGTACCTAGAAGCACGAGACCGGCGTTCAGGATGCGGTTGGGATCGGAGAGGGTTTGCGCGGCTTGAGCGGGCGTGGTGATCAAAAGCGGCTGGAAGGTGCGCATGACGCCGCCGGTGAGTGGTTGCGGATGCAGCGTGGCGATGGCGGCCAGCCATACGATGAGCTGCGAAAGCGTCTCGAAGCTCCATGAGGCCAGATGAAAGGTCTGTTGCGCGGCGGGTTGGCCGCGGAGTTTGGCAAAGCATGCCGGGAAGCTCATCGAGCCAATCACCAGCCACATGATGAGCCACAAAAATTGCTGCGAGGCAATGCTCACGTTCAGCGCCAGCACCCACAGCGGCCAGGGCAGCCAACTGATCGTGGCGAGAGGTCCCGCGCCGGTGCTTTGGTTCGCGGGCAAGGCATTCAGCAGCGTGCAAAATACCGCGGAGAGCCATGCCATCACGGCCACTCCAGCGGCCACGTTCGCGGCTTCACCGGCGCGGATGGCCTGCGCCATCCAGCCGCCCCAGCCCATGAAGTGCAGCACATCCTCGATGAGGATCAGCCACGCGATGCCGTGAAGGCAGAGCGATTGCAAACGTGCCCGCATCGGCTTCCCAACGCCGCCGAGCACCTCGCCAAACAACGGCACGGCGAGCACCAGCGCTGGCGCGAGGTATTCCCAAAGCTCCGCGCCGAACATCAAGCGCCAGTCATTCAGCTCCGCGCCGAGTTGGAAAGGCATCAAGGTCTCTACCGGCTTGCCGAGCGCTCCGATCCACCAGCCCACGAGGCTCCATGCGAGGGCCGTGACGGGAAAAAGGGCCACCGCACGTCCTATCATGGCCACGATGCTCGTCACCACGCGTCCGCCAGATTCCGCCAGCCATGAGAGCGTGTAGCCTGCGCTCGCTGCGGTGAGCAGAGCGATGGCGAAAACGATCGTGCTGCGTCCGCCGCGAGCGAGCAGAGCGGGATCGAAAAGCCCCGACCATCCGGCAAAGAAGCCCGCACCACCGCTCAGCGCGATCACGCATGCCGCCAGCATGCCGCCGAGCACGATGCGCACCGGCAGCCAGCGTGGCGGGTTCGGCAGGACGGTGGAGATCATTCGTCAGGCAGCTTCAATTCGAGCGTGGAGGGCGTGCGGGAAGGTGTTTTCGATTTGAAGGCCAGTTCGCGCAGCGTCCACGAGGTGCGTGGCTTGTTCGCGGCCAGCGTGGCATTCACAGCGGCATGATCGACGGTATGAAAGAGCGGCAGCATGGCTTGCAGCGGCAGCAAGCGGCCTTCGAGTTGTCTCACGCGTTCACCGGCCGCCGCGGGTTCAAACTCGGTGGCGAGCGCTTCGAGTAGCAAATCTGTCTGCGGGTCCGCGATGCCGGCAAAATTGGTTCCGCCCGGTTTGGCCTGCGAGGAGTGCCACCAGGGAAATTGATCCCACGAGACCTCGAACCTTTGCTCAAGCATCACCGCGTCGAATTCACGGCTTGCGAGACGGCCCGCGAGAAGGTCAGCGGATGCGAGCGCCTCCACGCGGATGTTGGCACCGAGCTCACGCCACTGCGTGGCGAGTTGATGGGCCGTTTGCGAGACGACGGGATCACCGGTCACGAGCAGCAGGGAGAATTCAAATTTGTGCCCCGCGTTTCTTCCGATGCCATCCACGCCGGGCAGCCAGCCTGCATCGGCCAGCCCACGTTTGGCCTTCGCGGCACTCCACGGTACGCGTGGTGCCTTCGTATGCAGCCACATGCCAGGTGGGAAGAGGCTGCCATCGGAGATGGTGTGCTTTCCTGGCAGCGTGGCGGTGATCGAGGCCACATCGGTGATCGTGGCCAGCGCCTCACGCGTGCGCACATCGGCCAGCACGGGGCTTTTCGTGTTCCAAAGCACCACGAGGCGGCGATGCGGCGGCGTGAGGCAGGCGAGCAGATCGCCGTGATTCCCCGCGATGGTGGCCGGCCAGACGAGATTCGTGGTTTTCGTGCCGAGACCGACCTCCGTCATGAGCGGCGAGGCATTGAAGTGAAACAAAAAACGCGGTGACTCCTGCTGCGTGCTCACCGGCGTGAGCGAGAGCGTGCGTGCATCGAGATGCGTGAGGCGAAACGAGCCTGCGCCGGGCGGCGGTGAAAGGGTGAAGGCCTTGTCATCATCCTGCTCATGTGCCTTCCACCAGGAGGCGGGCAGCACCGGCAGGCCCGCCCAGCCGCAGAGCGCCGGACCGTAGCGGCTGCGGAAGATCACGCGGAGCTGGTTCCCGCCGTTTTGAATCTCCATGTCCTGGATGTGGCGCAGCGCCTCGCGATTCGGCTGCAGCCATGGGCGGCGGCTCACCTGCTCGATGGTGGTCTTCACATCCCACGCGGTCACCGGCGTGCCATCATGCCAGGTCTGGCCTTGGCGCATGTCGAGATCGAGCACGGGCTCGCTGAGCGCGGAAACCTCGCCCATCAGGCTGATGCGCACCTCGGTGGGCACTTTCGCGGCCAGATGACTGCGAAACTCATCCAGCAAGCGCTGCGCCGGACCGACGGTGACGATCTCAAAGACATTGTCGCGATCAAACCACATGCGGCGGATCTGCTTGGCGAGCGGCGAGCTGTTGAAAAAGCTCGCCGCGAGCTCTTTAAGCGGCTGCTGGCATTCGATGCGCCAAAAGGCGACGGTTTGAGGCTGGAGATCGCCGATGATTTCGAGCACCTTCGGGGTGCCAGCGTGCGTGGCGTCATTGAAATTGAGCACGAGGCTGTTTGCCACGAGGCGCACGGCACTCAGCCGCCATTCCGCCCAGCGGTTGCTCTCACCGATTTGAGCTTGAAGACGCTCCTGCGCCTGCTTCGCGATTTTTTCATCGGCAAACCAGCACGTCACATCCTGCGACCAGCGCCACAGCTCGGCGAGTGCCGGCTGGAGCGTGCCATCACCGCCCACGCGCATGAGCGGCTCGTGGACGAGATCAATAATCTGCCGCTCCGCCTCCGTGCGCGGCGCATAGGGATGCATCGCGGGTTTTGGATCGGTGAGCATCGCCACCACACCCTCGCCACGCATCGCCCGCACCGTGCGTGATTGCTCGGAGGCCCATGAGGCCAGCCCGAGCACCGCGAAGGGCACGATCAGCAAAAACAAGCGCAGCGTGATGGTGGTGCGGGAGGTCTTGGGTTTGATCGTGTGCGTTTCGCTCTCCTGCTTTTCCACGACGAGCTTGGATTGAGTGACCGCGAGCTGCGAGCGAACCTCCGATAGCTCGGCTTTCTCCTCCTCCAGCGTGCGGCGGGCGGAGGCGAGTTGCTCTTCCGCGGTGGTGAGCTGTCGCTTGAGATCACGAAGAGAGGTCTCGATCTTGCTTTGCTGATTCGCTCGATCGCTTTCAGCGGCGTCGAGGTCTTTTTGAACCTGCTTGAGCAGCGTTGTTTTGGCGGTGAGATCGGCTTCAAGGCTAGCGAGGCTCGTGGAGTGCTCTTTCTGCTTCTGCGAGGTTTTCAGTTCGAGATCACGAAGACGGGCGGTGGCCTCGTTTTCGCGAGCTTGAAGCTCATAAAGGTGTTTCTGGGCTGCTTGAAGGTCGGTCGTCTTTTGATCGTGCTGCGAGTTGAGGGCATCGAAAGCGGCTTGGCGTTCTTTTTGCCAGGCTTCGGACTTTGCCGCCGCTGCTTGAAGCATCGAAAGGGATTCTTCGGCGATGCGGGCCTGATCGCGGAGCTTCGCGGATTCCGAGCGTGCGGCATCCAGCTCAAGGCGAGCGATCTCCGCCTTCGCTGTATCATCTGCTTTGCGCTTGGAAAGGGCCTCCAGGAGTTGCTGAGCTTCCGCTGCCTCGTTCGTGATCTTCGCTAGAGATGCGGTCTTTTGCTCCTGCTGGGCGGAAAGCGTGGCGATGACCTGCTCGGTCTTCACGGTGGTGTCTTGCAGGCGAGTCAGCGTCTCCTGGCTGAGGCGAATCTGGCCTTCGTACTGTTTGAGGGCCGTTTGGCGTTCCTGAAGCTTGGCCTCCGATTCAGTGAGCTGCTGCCGAAGGGTATCGAGGCGTGTGTTTTCCTGCGTGGCCGTCTCGCGAGTCTGCTGGAGACGCTTTTCTTCCTCGGTGTGAAGCGCGGTGAGTTGATCGAGCTTGGATTGAGCGGCTTGGGCTTCGCCAGTGAACTGATCGAGTCGATTTTGTGCCTTGGCGGTGGCGGCGGCGAGGAGATCAAAGCTAGCCTGAGCTTTGGAGGCGTCTGCTTTGAGCTGATCGAGCTTGGATAAAGCGGTGGAAGTTTCCGCCGAGAGCTGGGTGAGCTTCGTTTCAGCTTTGGAGGCGTCCGTTTTGAGCTGATCGAGCTTCGACTGAGCGGCGGAGGTCTCAGTGGTGAGCTGAGTGAGCTTGGATTGAGCTTCGACGGCGCTGGTGTTGAGCTGATCGAGCTTTGACTCAGCAGCGGAGGTCTCAGAGGTGAGTTGAGTGAGCTTCGCTTTGGCCTTGGCGGCGTCTTTTGTGAGCAGATCGAGCTTCGCTTTGGCCTTTTCGCTCTCGGCGGTGAGTTGATCGAGTTCGGCGGCTTTTTCGGCGTGGCGGGCATGCAAGGCCTCGAGCGCGGCCTGGGCCTCACGTTGGGCGTTGTCGTTGCGGAGCGGGACGCGGGTGGTGGCGGTGGCCGGGGCTTTTTTGAGCCGGAAGACGGCATGGAGCGGACCGAAAGAGAGGCGGTCGCCATCGCGCAGCATCTGGCTGTCCACCCGCTGGTCATTGACGAAGGTGCCCGTGCGGGAGCCGCGATCCCGCACCTCGGCGGTGCCATCGGCGTGGGCGATGATCTCGGCGTGATGGCGGGACATTTCGCTGTCATCGACGATGACATTGTTGTCCTCGGCCCGGCCGACGGTGAGGCGCTCAGCGCCGGAGAATTCCATCTCTTGGCCGTCTTCAAAGATGATGGTGGGGGTGGCCATGAGCGCGGGGAGGGAGGCAGAGGAGCTAAAAATCAAAAATAGAGGAGGCTGGAAGACGCCGCCAGTTTGAATTCCCCCTCGCTGGAACGTATTCGAGTCAGATGAAAGCTCTTCTTTTGCTCCTCACCGCGATTTCGATCTGCCATGCCCAAGACTGGCCGCGCTGGCGCGGACCGGCAGCGGATGGGCGCTGGAATCCGAAAGGGCTTCCGGCGGATGTCGTTTCCAAGGAACCGCAGCGCCTGTGGAAGGCGGAGATCGGCGCGGGCTTCGGCGGGGTGACGATGAGTGAAGGTCGCGTCTATGTGATGGACCGGCAGAAGCAGCCGAAGGAGGTGGAGCGGGTGCTGTGCTTCGACGCGTCGAGCGGAAAGCTCCTCTGGCAGCACGCGTGGGAGGTGAGCTACGGCGGGATGGATTATGGCACCGGTCCGCGAGCCTCGGTGGATGTGAGCGAGGGCCGTGCGTATGCGCTGGGAGCTACCGGCATGGCGTTGTGCCTCGATGCGACGAGCGGTAAGGTCGTGTGGGAGGTAAACACCGTGGAAACCTGCGGTGCCAAAGTGCCGACGTGGGGCTTTGCCGCCTCGCCGGTGCTCGATGGCGGCCGCGTGCTGCTGCATGTGGGCGCGAAGAATGGCAGCGTGATCGCCTTAGATGCCAAAACAGGCGCGGAAGTCTGGCGTGGCGGTCCTGATCCGGCGGGGTATTGCACGCCGGAGATCATCTCTCACGATGGAGAACGCCAGATCATCGCCTGGGGGCCTGAAAACATCCAAAGCCTGAACCCGGACAGCGGCGCAGTGCTTTGGACCTACCCTTACAAGATCACTTATGGCGTGAGCATCGCGCAGCCGCTCTATCACGACGGTGTGCTGCTCGTCTCCGGCTACTGGCATGGC
>JBEIGR010000136.1:0-10867 GCA_040381795.1 Verrucomicrobiaceae bacterium
CGGTGAGCTCTACAACATGCTCGGGGCCATGCATGGCACCATCATGGTGTTCTTTGGCATCGTGCCGCTCGGCTTCGCTGGTTTCGTGAATTTCGTCATGCCGCTCCAGATCGGCACCATCGACATGGCCTTCCCGAAGCTCAACATGCTCTCCTACTGGTTCTTCTTCATCAGTTGCGTCATGATGATGGCCAGTTTCTTCATCGGCACCGGCCCGGTGCAGACCGGTTGGACGATGTATTCGCCGCTAGCTTCCACCATGAACATCGGCGTCACCAACGTCTGGAACCACGGCCACACCTGGTGGCTGATGGCGATGGTATTTAACATCTCGGCCTCCCTCCTCGGTTCCGTCAACGTTGTGACCACCGTCATCAACCTCCGCGCCAAAGGCATGGGCTGGATGCGCATGCCCTTCTTCTGCTGGGCCATGTTCATCATCGGCTTCCTGCTCCTGCTCGCCTTCCCGCCGTTGGAAGTCGCCGCCCTACTCCAGCTTTCCGATCGCCTGTTCGGTTCCTCCTTCTTCCTGCCCACAGGCCTCATGGAAGGCGGCAAGCACCTCGACATCTCCGGCGGTGGCTCCCCGCTGCTCTACCAGCATCTCTTCTGGTTCCTGGCTCATCCTGAGGTGTATGTGCTTATCCTGCCCGCCTTCGCCATCCTGACCGATGTCATCCCCTGCAATGCCCGCCGTCCGCTCTGGGGCTACAAGATGATGGTCTATGCGCTGCTCACGCTCGCCTTCCTCAGCTTCCTCGTCTGGGCTCATCACATGTACCTCACCGGTATGGGCACCATGATGTCCACCTACTTCCAGATCACCACGGTGCTCATTTCCGTGCCATCCGTGATCCTACTGACCGGCCTCATGATCTCGCTCTGGGGCGGCTCCATCCGCTTCAACACGCAGATGCTCTTCGCCTCTGCCTTCCTGCCCATGTTCGGCATCGGCGGTCTCACCGGCCTGCCCCTCGCCTTCTCTTTCATCGACCTTGCGTTGCATGACACCTACTACGTCATCGGCCACTTCCACTACGTCGTCGCCCCTGGTACCATCTTTGCCCTCTTCGCCGGCGTCTATCACTGGTATCCGAAGGCCACCGGCCGCTTCATGAACGACACCCTCGGCAAGTGGCACTTCTGGCCCTCCCTGCTCGGCATGAACCTCATCTTTGCCCCCATGTTCATCCAGGGCATGGCCGGCTTCCACCGCCGCTGGTATGACGGCGGTAAATACTTCGAGCAGACCGCCCAGTCCCAAAACTGGAGCACCACCATCACTCACAAGGTCGGTGCCTTCCTCGGACTCGACATCCCGGACAACATGTTGAACCTCAACATCGTGATGACCTTCGGTGCCATCGTACTGCTGTTCGGCCAGATCTTCTTCATCTATAACTTCTGGGTCAGCATCAAAGGCGGCAAAAAAGTCACCAGTGACAATCCTTGGGACGCCACCACCCTCGAGTGGGCCACTCCTACCCCGCCTCCGCATGGAAACTTCGTCTTCGATGTGAACGCCCACCGCGGTCCTTACGAGTACAGCGTTCCAGGCCATCCCACCGATTTCTTCCCGCAGTGGGAAAGCGAGCACGGCAAGCCCAAGCCCGACGGTAGCGACGAGGTGAAAACCGCCTCCGCCAGCCACGCCCATCATTAATACAACTGAGAACAGCGAACCGAGAACCGCGAACTCCACATGGACATCCCTTATACCGTTCACGCCCGCCCCGATACTGGCCTCTACAATGCCAAAGTCGGCATCTGGCTCTTCCTTGCCTCTGAAGTCATGCTCTTCGGCGGCCTGTTCTCCAGCTACATCTTTCTCCGCCTCGGTGCCGATTATCCCTGGCCCATCCATGAGCTGCGCTGGGATCTCGGCTTTATCAACACCGTCGTTCTCATCGCCTCCTCCGTCACTGTCGTGTGGGCCTGGGCCGCCGCCAAGATGCGCCAGTTCGGCCGCTGCCAGCTCCTGCTCGCCATCACCGTGATCTGCGCCGGTGTTTTCATGGTGAACAAATTCCTCGAATACAAAGCCAAGTTCGAGCACTACAGCGTCACCCTCACCGATGGTTCCATTCTCTCCGGTCACTTGGAGCACGGCTACCACATCACATTTGGTGAAATCACAGAGCTGAATCTCAACATCCCCGTCAAGCACAGTGCCGTCACTTCCGACCCCGTAAAGTATGTGCTCCCCTTCGCCGAAGGCACCATCCCCGCCTTCAAAACCGCTGAAGGCACGGATGTCACCCTCGACGCCGCTGGATTCGCCAAGCTGCGTGCCGATGCCATCACCAAAGCCAAGGCCGAAAAGCGTGACAGCGCCGCCGTGAAGCTTACCGCCGCCTCGCCGCTCAAGCTCGTCTTTAGCAAGAGCGATGTCTTCACCTACACCGCTGACAGCGCCATCTTCCGTGATGGCACCAGCGTCACCGGCAAGCTCATCGACGACAAGATCACCCTCACCGCCGACGCTCTCGACCTCCGCAGCGTGTCCGCCGCCAACCGTGAGAACTCCATCGCCTTTGACGCTCGCTACCTCGGCGAGGAATGGAAGAAGTACTACATCCAGAATCGCGACAAGGAGATCCACGACTTCAATACCAAGTACAGTGACGGCAAAGGCGGCACCACCCGCAATCCAGCCAAGTCCGCCACCTTCCAGAAGCACGCCTTTGGTCTCCACATCGAAGGCCAGCATCCGCCAGCCGCCGGCGCGGCCCCCGGCGAGCACGGTGGAGCCGAAACCGACGCCCACAGCGCCGAGGCAGGCCACAGCGGCGGTCACGGAGCCAAAGTCGTCATCGAGACAAAGGACGTCACCTTCTTCTCCAACTACACGCCGAAGCTGAACACCTACTACGCCATCTACTTCACCCTCACCGGCCTGCACGGCATGCACGTTGTCGGCGGTGCCCTCGTCCTGCTCTACTTTCTTCTCTTCAACGGTAAGATGATGCGTGAGGACACCGAGCACTTCGCCAACCGCATCGAAGTCGGCGGCCTCTTCTGGCACTTCGTCGATCTCGTTTGGATCTTCCTCTTCCCGCTTCTCTACCTCCTCTAAGCGGCTCCTCACACCTCCTTCACCCCCTTCGCACCTCATGTCCGACTCCGCCGATCCCGCCGAGCTTCAGAAGCACGTTAAAAAGTACCTCTTCATCGGGGCTCTCCTCCTTGTTGGCACCGTCATCACTGTCGCACTCGCCTTTGTCGAGCTGCCCACCCATAGCATGAACATCATCGTCGGCATGATCGTCGCCACCATCAAGGCCTCGCTCGTTGCTTTGATTTTCATGCACTTGAATCATGAGCGTCCGCTCATCTACAAGTTCCTCGCCTTCACCACGGTCTTTTGCATCGTTCTGTTCGTTCTTTTCATTTTCTCCAACAGCGACCCACTCGTCGATCACAACTTCGAGAAGCCCCTCCAGCCCGCCGAGCAGCTCGAAGCCCCCTGATCCCTTCCGCGTTCCATGTCCCTGAAGTACTTCCATCTCGTCTTCCTCGCTATCGCCACTCTGGCGGACGCGGCATTCTGGGCCTGGCTGCACTTCATGCCTGAAGACGCCATCGCCGCCGGCACCCTGTATTTGAAGCCCTACGCCGGTTGGCTCTGCCTCCTCCTCCTCGCCTACAGCGCCTTCTATCTCACTCAAAAGATGCGCACGATCGTCGTGTGAACGACAAGCCAATTCTCAATTTTCAATCTCTCAGCGCCCCGCATGCTCCCAACGCTCCCAACCTTCGCTTGCGCTACTTGTCTCTCTGACAAGGGCAGCCTCGTCGGTCAGGCGCAGGGATTTGCCATCCTCACCATGCTCGGCGTCCTCGCCTTCATGTTTCTCTGCGGCGGCGGAGTCGTCTTCACCCTCGTCCGCCGCCAGAAAAAGCACGCCGCCACCTTGGCCGCCGCCATCTGAACTCTCCCATCTGAAATCTCCAATCCCATCATGAGCGTCTCCTGGATCAACGAATTCATCGGTCAAACCCCGAACGCCTCCGAGCACGGCGGCCTCGTGGACCACATGCTTGGTTTCGTGCATTGGTTCATGCTCGCCCTTTTCATCGGCTGGAGCACCTACCTCTGCATCGCCTTCTACCGCTTTAACTCCAAGCGAGCTGCCAAAGCCGATTATCACGGCGTCACCGGCCATGCCACCACCCACATCGAAATCGGCGTCGTCATCGTCGAGGCCATCCTCCTCCTCGGCTTCGCCTTCCCGCTTTGGTCACGACAGGCCGATGAGTATCCTGTTTCCCCGGACACGATCAAGATGCGTGCTCTCGGCGAAAAATTCCTTTGGAACTTCCAGTATCCCGGTAACGACACCGCCCTCAGCACCTGGGACCCTCGCAATATCAACGCCGCCGTCGGCAACACCACCGGCAAAGATATCCACGACCCGAATGGCAAGGACGACTTCGTCAATCCCGGCACCATGAAGCTGCCCGTCGGTCGCCCGGTTATTGTCGATGTCGCCTCCAAGGACGTCATTCACAATCTCGCCTTGGTTCCGATGCGTGCCGCTCAGGACGCCACCCCAGGCGTGAAGTCCCACATGTGGTTCAAGCCCGTCAAAGAAGGCACCTGGGACATCATCTGCGGCCAGCTCTGTGGCCCCGGTCACGCCCAGATGAAGGCCGTCCTCGAAGTCATCCCTGCCAAGGACTTCGAAGACTGGAGCAAGGAAATGTCCGCCAGTGCCGCCAAAAAGGCCGCCGAGGCGAAGTAACGCATCTGGCGAGTCGGCAATGACGAATGCACAATGACCGCATGATGCGAAAGCTCCTCCACGAGCTGTTCTTCGGCATTCATTCGTCATTCTGAATTCATCACTCCCCAACTGTGTCCCGCGCCTTTCATCGCTACTCACTCCTCACACTCGCCGTCGGTGTGGTGTTGATCTGGTGGGGCGCGGCAGTAACCACCGAGGATGTCGGCCTCGCCGTGCCGGACTGGCCGCTATGCTTCGGCAAAATCAATCCCGAGGGCTGGTATCGCGTCCCTGCGCTTCTTCTGGAGCATGGGCACCGCTGGATTGCCACCATCATCGGCTTTCTCGTCCTCGGGCAATACTTCTGGGCCATGGCCAAGCATCAGCCGAACATGGTCGAGGCCGCCATTATCCTCATCACCGGCGTCGGCTACTTGGTGCTCGTTTACATGGGTGTGCTTACGGCGGCCGCTTTCATCCTCTTCTTAGCCTTCAGTTGGCTCTTCATGACTTGGTTTGGTCAAAAGTGGCATTTGTTACGCGGCCTCACCACGCTCGCTCTTTTCCTCGTCATCCTGCAGGCATCGCTTGGCGGTCTCCGCGTGCTGAAAATGTCCAACGCCTACGGCGTCGTGCATGGCACGCTAGGTCAGCTCTTTTTCTGCCTGCTCATTCTGATCACCTTCGCTTCCTCACGCACCTGGGAGGAAGGTCAGCTCCGCCTCAGCGCCAGCAGCGCCCGGAAAGCCCGATGGTGGTCGCTCACCCTCTTCTTCGTCGTCTTCACCCAGCTCGTCCTCGGTGCCACCCTGCGTCACACGCAGCGCCACGCTCTCTGCGCCAGTGACATCCTCACCACCCAAGGCCACCTCATTCCGCCGACATTCCCCGCCGATGCCTTCGTACTCTTCCTGCACAAATATTGGGGCGTCGGAACGGCTGCGCTTGTCATCTTCGTCGCCATCCAGGCGCATCGCTGGCTTGTCACCATCCCCAGCCTTCGCTTTGTGCCCACGCTGCTGCTGTATCTTCCGCCCATCCAGGTCACCCTCGGCGTCTTCGTCATCCTTACCGGCAAATCCTTCTGGATCACCAACTTCCACGTCCTGACCGGCCTCACCCTTCTCGTGCTTAGCTTCCTGCTGGCAGCCACGTTATGGGGCAGTTACCTCCGCACGCCCGTCGAGACGGAACCGTCCCAACCACATGGATGAAATCTCCACCCTCTGTGCCCGCGTCGGTGAAGAAAAGCTCCGCGCCATGGCCGCCGCGTTTTATCGGCGTGTGCGCGTTGATGATCTGATCGGCCCCATGTATCCGCCGCACGATTGGGAAGGTTCCGAGAAGCGTCTCGCCGATTTCATCGTCTATCGCTTCGGTGGTCCGCAGACCTACATCGAGGAGCGCGGCCATCCGCGCCTCCGTGGCCGCCATATGTCTTTTCCCATCAACCTCGCTGCCCGTGATCGCTGGCTCGATTTGATGGGCTACTCCATGCGCGAGGTCGAAATCCCCGCCACCGAGGCTCCGCTCATCGGTGCCTTCTTCGCCCAAGTGGCGGACATGATGCGCAATCAGCCCGGTTGAACTTTAGAAGTGGCCGCGATGGCCGTGATGCCCGCGAAAGCCTCCGCCAAAAGGGCTGTGGCAAGCAGGAGGTGGCGGAGCGCAATGTGGCACCACCGGCGCACAGCTTCGCGAGGAGTAGCCATAGTTCCGATAGACTGGCGGTGAGTAGTATGACCGCCCATAGGATGGCCTCGGGCATGGGTCCGCCCACGACAACGGATCATCATAAACGTAGCACGAGGAGAGTGACACGGCGCACACAGCGCCACCGAGGAGTTTCAGAAGGTGAGTTCTCATTGCGCCACCTCCGACGCGTCTCTTGAGCCGATATTCAGATCAAGATTCCTTCGGCTATCTCAAACTGGCGTGATCAATTCACGGCCCGCGAAGTGCGCGGCCAGATTGTCGAGAACAAGATTCGCCATGGCACGGCGAGTCTCATGTGTGGCGCTGCCGATGTGCGGAAGAAGCACGGCCCGTTCGCACTTCATGAGCGCGGCGGGCACACGCGGCTCATCTTCGAAGACATCTAGGCCAGCGGTGCGGATTGTCCCTTGCTCCAAAGCGGTGATGAGAGCCCTCTCATCCACCACACTCCCCCGAGCGATGTTGATCAGCGTGCCTCCAGAACCCAAAGAGGCCAAAACCTCCGCATTCACGAGTTTTTGAGTCCCAGGGCCTCCAGGGCAGGCCACGATCAAAAAATCACTCTCTGCCGCCAGCGCCTTCAAATCTTCGAAATAGCTCCACGGCACATTTTGCGGCTTCCTTCCATGGTAGGCGATCTTCATGCCATGCGCTTCGAGGCGCTGCGCGATGGCCTTGCCAATGCGGCCAAGCCCGAGAATGCCCGCCACCTTGCCACGGAGGGCATGAGCGAGCGGAAAAGCACCGCTGAGCCATTTCCCATCATGCAAAAAGCGATTCGATTCGATGAGGCGACGGCTCGTCATCAGCACCAAAGCCACCGCGATGTCCGCCACGTCATCGGTGAGCACATCGGGGGTGTTCGTGACGTGGATACCACGCTCCTTGCACCAGGGGATCGGCACGCCGTCATAGCCCACGCCCATCACGCTGATGATTTCGAGCTTTGGAAAGCCAGCTAGCAGCTCCGTGCTCAGCACGGTGCCACCCAGCGGCACGATGGCCCGCACGTTGGCGGAGGGATTGGCGAGGTCACACACGCGATACACGGCCTCCAGCGGCTGGAGGAGGAAATCCGGCAGCGGAGCCGCCATGAGCACTTCGGGACGTTCGTCAGGCATGGCTCAGATCCAGGTGCCGTCCGCAATCACCGCGTCCTTTGGAATGCAGACGATGCCGTCGCGAATGTACCAGTTCGGGCCATCGAAATGGTCGGGCTTGCCTTCGGGTGTGATGACGACGTTGTCGCCGATGTGGACGTTTTTATCGATGATCGCCCGCTCGATACGACAATTGCGGCCGATGCCAGGAGGTGGACGATCTGGATCGGTGCCACGAGCACCAGCGTAGAAATCAGCGCCCATGAGGATGCATTTGCGAATGGTGGTGCCGGTCTCTATGCGAGAGCGGACGCCGATGACGGCGTTTTCGAGATGTGCATCGGTGATGATGCAACCATCGGCGATGAGTGCCTGACGCACCGTGGCACCGTTCAGCTTGCTGGCGGGCAAGGCGCGGCTGTGGGTGAAGATGGGGGCCACGCTGTCGAAGAAATCGAAGGGCGGCACTGTTTGGCAGAGGTCCAGATTCGCCTGGAAGAAGCTGCGAATGGTCCCGATGTCCTCCCAGTAGCCGTGGAAGTTGTAGGTATGCACATGGCGCTCGCTGATGGCGGTGGGAATGATGTTCTTGCCGAAGTCGTTGTGCTTATTGTCCAGGCACTCTTCGAGGACCTTGCGATTGAAAAGGTAGATGCCCATGCTGGCCTGGTAGCGCGGTTCATCGTCGTCGATGCCGAGGGCCTTCACGACGTCGGTGGGCATGCGCATCTTGGTGAGCACGGCGGGGTCCTTCGGCTTTTCGACGAACTCGGTAACGCGTCCAGTTTCATCGCTGTGCATGATGCCGAAGCCAGTGGCGTCGCGTTCGTTCACGGGAAGCGTGGCGATGGTGATGTCCGCATCATTGGCGATGTGCTGGCGCATCAGCTTGCGGAAGTCCATGCGGTAGAGCTGGTCACCGCTGAGGATGAGAAAGTGCTCGTGATCGCCTTCGAGGAAGTAGCGCATGTTTTGCCGCACGGCATCGGCAGTGCCTTGATACCAGCGTTCGCCATCCGGCGTCTGCTGCGCGGCCAGCACCTCGACGAAGCCACGCGTGAACTGATCGAAGCGATAGGTGCGGTTGAGGTGACGGTTCAGTGAGGCGCTGTTGAACTGCGTCAGCACATACACCTGGCGCAGGCCGGAGTTGATGCAGTTACTGATGGGCAGATCGACGATGCGATATTTACCCGCGAGCGGCACGGCGGGCTTCGCACGATCCTTGGTCAAAGGGAAGAGACGTGTGCCAGCACCGCCGCCCATGACAATGGCTAGCGTGCTGCGGCGGAGGAGGGAATCGGCTTCGGTATCGGCGGCGCGTTTGGTGCTCATGGCTGTGCGGGGGGTGGCCCAGTTCTATTTCCCTGAAACAAGGCAGGCAGGCAAGCGTTTCCCTCGGCCCCAACCCATTCTTCCCGCCGTGATACGCCCTGCCTTGCTCCCTCTTGCCTCCCTCTTGCTCGCCACCTCCTCTTTTGCGGCGGTGAGCTTCGAAAAGGAGATCCTCCCCTTCCTGAACAAGAAGTGCGTCGATTGCCACCGCGCCCCTTATGAGGAGAATGGCAAGAAGAAGGAACCCAAAGCTGGTCTGCGTCTCGATGCCTCCTGGGCCATTTTAAAGGGCAGCGAGAACGGCCCCGTGCTCACCGCTGGCGCACCGGATAAAAGCGGTATTTACGAGTCCGTGAACCTACCCAAGGACGACGACGCCCACATGCCACCGAAGGGAGACGACCTCACCAAGCAGGAAATCGCCCTGCTAAAGAAGTGGATCGAGGAAGGCGCGGACTTTGGCGGCTGGATCGGTAGTAAGGACGGCATGCCCGCCGATGCGCAAACCAGTTCCACCAAGCCGGTGAAGCCCCGCGAGCATGATCTGCTCTTCGCAGCCCTCGAAAAAGAAGTGAAACCGCTCAGCGATGCCGTGCTCGGAGCCGCGAAGGAAGCCGGTGCCCAAGTCGCTTCCGTGAAAGTGGAGAGCCCGCTCCTGCGCGTCGATTTCCTCACCGGCGTCTCCAAGTGCGATGACGCCAAGGTCGAGAGCATCCTGCCGCTCAAAGAAAACATCGTCGCCCTCGATCTCGGCCGCACGGTGATTACCGATGCCGCCTTGAAGAGCGTCGGCCAGCTCCCGCGTCTCGTCACCCTCGACCTGCGCCAGACAAAGATCGGCGATGCCGGCCTCGAAGCCCTCAGCAGCCTGAAAAAGCTCCACAGCATCAATTTGTATGGCACTCAGGTCAGCGATGAAGGCCTCAAGCACCTCGCCAAGATCAAGAGCCTCAAAAACATCTACCTCTGGCAATCCAAAGCCACCAAGGCCGGCGTAAAACAACTCGCCGCTACCCTTCCTGGCGCAAAAGTCAGCATTGAATAGTTTTTCCCAACGCCATCCACCCCATGAAAACGCGCCTCCTCATGCTCACCGCTCTCCTCAGCACCTTCCTCGGCACCGCCAAAGCGGGAGAAGGTGAAAAAGTCAGCTACGACGCCCCCGCCGTCTCCGGCCTCAATCAGGACGGCACCACCGTCAACTTCGCCGACGTTTACAAAAAAGGCCCCACCGTCGTCTTCTTCTACCCCAAGGCTGATACACCCGGCTGCACCAAGCAGGCCTGCTCCCTCCGCGATGCCTTTGCCGATCTCACCAAGGACGGCGTGCAAGTTCTCGGCGTCAGCTTTGACAAGCCCGAGGCGCAAAAAGCCTTCAAAGACAAATTCACCCTTCCCTACGACCTCATCGCCGATCCCGAAGGCAAGATCGTCGCAGGCTTCAAAGTCGAAAAGATGGCCAAAGGCCTCTTCAACCTCGCCAAGCGCAGTTGCTTCCTCATTAAAGACGGCAAGGTCGTCTGGCAAGACTACGCCGCCAGCACCGACAAGCAGGCCGAGGACATCAAACGCGTCCTCGCCAGCCTGAAGTAAAAAGCTTCATTCAAACGGATCCAAGCCGGGAACCCACGTTCCCGGCTTTTTCATTTCACGACACGCCATTCTTGCCATGCCTGCCGAAATCGAACGCAAATTCCTCCTCGCCTCCGAGGGCTGGCGCAACGCGATCACCCAAAGCCTGCGCATCACCCAGGGCTACCTCTCGCGTGACCCCGAGCGCACGGTGCGGGTGCGAATCAGCGGCGAGCAGGCTTGGATGACCATCAAAGGCAAAACGAAGGGCATTTCGCGATCCGAGATCGAGTTCCCCCTGCCGGTCGAAACGGCGCAGGAACTCATCCCGCTCTGTTTTCAGCCCTTGATCGACAAAACCCGCCACATCGTGCTCCACGAAGGCTCCCGCTGGGAAATCGACGAGTTCCACGGCGC
>JBEIGR010000137.1:0-10863 GCA_040381795.1 Verrucomicrobiaceae bacterium
CACAGCTACGGCTTTAGACCGAAACGCAGCACGCACGACGCGGTGAAAGCCGCCCGAGCGTATGTGAGCGAAGGGCACCGATGGGTCGTGGACATTGACCTGGAAAAGTTCTTTGACCGGGTGAACCACGACATCTGCATCACCCGCAGAATCAGGGATAAAACCCTGCTGCGGTTGATACGGCGTTATTTAAAGGCCGGGATGATGCACGACGGCATCGTCGAAGCGAAGGCACGCCGCCAAGGCGGACCTCTATCGCCCCTGCTCTCCAACACCCTCTTGGATGACCTGGACAAAGAGCTGGAGCGACGCGGACACAAGTTCGCCTGATATGCAGACGACTCTAACATCTATGTGAAGTCGAAAGCCGCCGGAGAGCGAGTCCTGGCCGCAGTGACCCGCCTCGTGGAGAAGCGGCTCAAGCTGAAAATCAACGCCGCCAAAAGCACCGAGGACCGCCCATGGAACCGAAAGTTTTTGGGCTACAGCATGACGTTCAACCGCCAGCCCAAGCTCAAACCAGCCAAGGCCAGCGTGGACAAACTGAAGGGTAACGTGCGTGAACTCTGCCGTAAGAGCCGAGGGCGCAACCTTGCACGCTTCATCCAAGAAGACCTCAACGCCAAGCTGCGAGGCTGGGCGGGCTACTTCCGGCTATCGGAAGTCACGGGAATCTTCGAGGAGATCGACGGCAGGGTGCGTCGGCGAATCCGCAGCCAGCAATGGCGGCAATGGAAACGCCCGCGCACACGAAAGAAGGAACTCATGAGGCATGGCCTGAGCGAAACCCGAGCGAGCGAGAGCACCAGTAATGGACGAGGCCCCTGGTGGAACGCCGGAGCTTCACACATGAACGAAGCCTTGCCCTTGGACTGTTTCCGTCAGCGCCGACTCATCTTCATCGGCGAACGCATCCGCCGTAATCAAAAGAGCCTGAAAACAAACTCTTAGCTCAACCGCCGGTTGCGGAACCGCACGACCGGTGGTGTGGGAGGACGGCGGGGGAAACCCCGCCTCCTACCCGATCTCATGAAATCCGCTTCAAACTCGTTTCCAGCCCGCTCTTCCGAAGAGGTGGACTTGTTTGGGAAGACCCTGGAGCCTGTCGTAGCGGCAGAACTCGTGCAGGGGAGCGTGGCGAGGGTTCAGTTGGAAGGTTCGGCGGTCATGCAACTGGATTACCTCGTGCCCGAGGAGATGGTGCACCGGTTGATTGTTGGATCGCGGGTGATGGTCCCGCTGCAGTCCCAAAGGGTGCCAGCGGTGGTGATCGAGCTGCTGGCGGACTCACCTCACCGGTCAAAGCTCAAGCCATTGGCTTCGGTCATCGGCTCCCGGCCGATGTTCACGCCTGGGCTGATGAGGCTGGCACGCTGGATGGCGGAGTATTACATGGTCGCCCCTCATCAGGTGCTACGGACGATGCTGCCACAGGTAGTGCGGGACCGGCCGGAGACTTTTATCATGGATAGCCGCTTGCATTTGAAGGCGATGCCGCCGCCAGAGATCTTGGAAAAGATGCGCAAGGCCGCTCCGATGCAGGTCCGCCTGCTGGAAATGATCCAAGCCGCGGGGGGTGAAGCGGCCATAAGCACGCTCCGGCGGGAACTGCCACGAGCCGCCGCCATCTTAAAACCGCTGCTGAAGGCCGAGTGGCTCACCCGCAGCGAGGCCCGCGTGGAGCGTGATCCCTTTCAAGACGAGGAATTCATGCCATCCGCGCCGCTGGAACTCACCGCAGAGCAGCGTGAGGCCGCAGATGCCGTCTTCAAAGCGCTCGAAAAGCCCGCTGAAGCCCGCCCCATCCTGCTGCATGGGGTGACGGGCAGCGGCAAAACGGAGGTGTACCTCCAAACCATCGCTCGCGTGATCGAAAACGGCTTCACCGCTTTGGTCCTCGTGCCGGAAATTAGCCTCACCCCGCAGACCATCGAGCGTTTCAAAGCTCGCTTTTCAGATCGGAAAGACCGGATCGCCATCCTGCATAGCCATCTAAGCGATGGTGAGCGCCACGACGAATGGTTCAAAGTTCAGGAAGGCCGCGCGGATATCGTCATCGGTGCTCGAAGTGCCATTTTCGCGCCTTTGGAAAAGCTCGGCATCATCATCGTCGATGAGGAGCACGAGCCGTCCTACAAGCAGGACGAGACGCCGCGCTACCACGCCCGTGATCTCGCCGTGGTGCGGGCGAAAATCGAGAAATGCCTCGTCTTGCTTGGCAGTGCCACGCCGAGCCTGGAATCCTTCGAAAACGCCACTCGTGGCAAATACGAGCTGCTGCGCCTCACCCGGCGCACCGATGGCAAAAAGCTCCCGTATATCCGCATCGTGGATATGCGACTCGAGCGGCGCAAAGGCACCGCCGTAGCCCCGCAGCATGCCGGCATGGTCTCCGCCAAGCTGCATGCCGCCATCACCGCCCGGCTCGAAAAAAAGGAGCAAACGATCCTCTTCCTGAACCGTCGAGGCTTCAATACCACGCTCACCTGCACTGCCTGCGGCGAGACCGTGCAGTGCCAGGATTGCAGCGTGCCGATGACGCTGCACAAAGAAGATCAGCGTCTCGTCTGCCACGTCTGCGGCGCACGTCGGCTACCTCCATCGAAGTGCCCCGCGTGCTCGGACCGGGCCATCAAATTCTCCGGCTTCGGCACGGAACGCGTCGAGGAGGTCATCCGCGCCCTTTTCCCCAAAGCCCGCATCGCCCGCGTCGATACAGACACCATCCAGCGGAAAAACCAGCTCCGCGACATGCTGCGGGACTTCCGCGCCCAGAAGCTCGATCTGCTCATCGGCACGCAGATGATAGCCAAAGGCCTCGATTTCCCCAATGTCACGCTCGTCGGTGTCTTGAATGCCGACATCGCCTTGAATCTGCCGGACTTTCGGGCTGCGGAGCGTACCTTTCAGCTCCTCGTCCAGGTGGCAGGCCGCGCCGGGCGGGGTGAGATCATGGGTGAAGTCATGGTGCAGACCTATGCCCCGCATACCCCGGCGGTGCAATTTGCTCGTCACAACGACTTCGAAGGCTTCGCGCAGCAGGAGCTTGAGCATCGGCAGGCTTTTCGCTATCCACCCTTCATGCACGTCGTCCTCATCAGTGCACGAGGAAAGCACCAGGCGAGAGCAGAGTTTGCCCTGCAAACGCTTCATCGGCGCCTTGCCGAAGGTCTGCCGGAAGGCACCGTCATGGGCGAGCCAGCCCCCAGCTCGCTGGCCAAGGCACACGGCCAGTTTCGTTTCCAGCTCCTGCTGCGTTCGGACAAAATTCGCGTGTTAACGAGCCATCTTCACAAGGTCATTCGCTCCACCAGTCTGCCGGAAGATGTCATCGTCGTGTGGGATGTGGACCCGGTTTCGCTCATGTGAGCGGCGCTATCTTCCAGCTTGCGCCCCGACAGTGAAAGGCTACTCGTCGGCCCCGCACACGGCGAAATCGCCGTGTGAACTCCGCAGATTTCGTCAGCAATGACTAAACGGCGGGCTGTGGCTCAGCCTGGTAGAGCGCTTCGTTCGGGACGAAGAGGTCGTGGGTTCGAATCCCGCCAGCCCGACCCATTTTAAGCCAATGGGAGCGATCAAGCCCCCACCAGCATGCGGGCGGGGTTTTCGATGCAGTCCTTCACGCGGATTAGGAAGGTCACGGCCTCTTTGCCATCGACGACGCGGTGGTCGTAGCTCAGGGCAAGGTTCATCATCGGGCGGATGACCACCTGGCCATCGACGGCCACGGGGCGCTGCTGGATGCTGTGCATCCCGAGGATGGCGCTTTGCGGCGGATTGATGATCGGTGTGCTCAAAAGGGAGCCATAGACACCGCCATTGCTGATGGTGAAGACGCCGCCAGTGAGGTCGGAGACTTGGATTTTGCCGTCCTTGGCTTTTTTGGCGTAGCCGAGGATGTCTTGTTCGAGCTCGGCAAAGGACTTCTGGTCGGCATCGCGGAGCACGGGGACGATGAGGCCGCGCTCAGTTCCCACGGCGACGCCGATGTCGTAGTAATGCTGGTGGACGATTTCATCGCCTTCGACGCGGACGTTGATCTGCGGGACGGCTTTGAGGGCTTCGACGACGGCTTTGATGAAGAAGCTCATGAAGCCAAGTTTGACGCCGTTTTTGGCCACAAAGGCATCCTGGAGCTTGGAACGCAGCGCCATGACGTTGGACATGTCGCACTCGTTGAAGGTGGTGAGGATCGCGGCGGTCTTTTGAGCAGTGACGAGCTGGTCGGCGATCTTTTTGCGCAGCGGGGTCATCTTCTTCCGCGTGATGCGGCCTTCGGGGGAAGGCGCAGGCTTTGCGGCGGGTACGGGAGCCGGTTCGGGCTTAGGAACGACTTTAAACTCGGTGATGTTGGTGGGCTTCTCCTCGGCTTTCGGAGCTGGAGCGGCCGCCGGAGCTGGTGCAGCAGGTTTGGGGGCTTCGACCGGGGCGGCGGGAGCCGCTCCTTCGGCGATTTGGCCGACGACGTCGCCGATGACGACATCGTCTCCGGGCTGTTTGACGATGGTCAAAGTGCCTGCGGCCTCGGCGGTGACTTCAGCGGCCACTTTGTCGGTTTCGAGCGTGAGGAGGATGTCGCCGGTTTTGACGAAGTCGCCGGTTTTGAAGTGCCATTTGGCGATCTGGCCTCCGGTAACGGATTCGCCGAGTGCGGGGATTTTGATGTCAGCCATGGTTTGCGAGGGGGAAAGGGAGTTTGCGGGGAAAAGTGCTCAGTTCTTAGTGTTTAGTGCTCAGTTGGGTCAGTGGCTCGGTTTGTTACTGAGCACTAAGAACTAAGCACTTCGGCCGACTACACGCTGAAGGCATCCTCAACGAGTTTGTCCTGCTCAAGCGAGTGAATGGCCTTGGAGCCTGCAGCGGGGCTGGAGGAGCGTTCGCGGCCGGCGTAGCGGAGTTTGTGATTGCTCAGCTCTTCGAGGCGCGGGCGGATGTAGTAGAAGGCTCCCATATTGCGGGGCTCTTCCTGACACCAGATCCACTTCTTCTGCGCTCGCGGATACTTGGCGACGATCTCTTTGAGCATCTCGTAGTTCAGCGGGTAAAGCTGTTCGACGCGGATGATGGCGGCGTTCTTGATCTTTTGCTCTTCGCGGAATTCGAGGAGGTCATAATAGACTTTGCCGCTGCACAAAATGAGACGCGTGACACGCTCCGGAGCAACGGTGAGGTGCTCGTCGTCGAGCACTTCCTTGAAGGTGGTGCCTTCAGCCATGTCGGCGAGTTTGCTGACGCACTTCGGATGACGCAGCAGGCTCTTCGGCGTCATGACGACGAGGGGCTTGCGGGTGCTGCGCTTCAGCTGGCGGCGCAGGGCGTGGAAATACTGGGCGGGCGTGGTGAAATTGCACACCTGCATGTTGCCACCGGCGCAGAGCTGCAGGAAGCGCTCCAGGCGGGCGCTGGAGTGCTCGGGGCCTTGGCCTTCGTAGCCGTGGGGCAAAAGCAGCGTGACATGCGAGGGGCGCTGCCACTTGCTCTCGGCGGAGGCGATGAACTGGTCGATGATGACCTGCGCTCCGTTCACGAAGTCGCCAAACTGAGCCTCCCAGCAGACGAGGAGGTTGCTGGCGAGCAGCGAGTAACCGTAATCGAAGCCGAGGACGGCTGCTTCGGACAGAAGCGAGTTGTACACGCAGTAGCGGCCTTGCTCAGCTTGCAGGTTGTTCAGCGGGATGTGGCGTTCACGCGTCTGGGAATCATAAAACACGCTGTGACGATGGCTGAAGGTGCCGCGGCGGACGTCCTGGCCGCTGAGACGAACGCCGTGGCCTTCGGTGAGCAGGGTGCCAAAGGCCAGCGACTCGGCGTAGGCCCAGTCAAAGCCTTCGCCAGCTTCCACCGCCTTCTTGCGAGCGGCGAGGAAGCGTTTCGCGATGGTGGGATGCAGATTGAAGCTCTCCGGCACTTCGAGCAGGCGCTCGGCCACGATTTTGAGTTTCTTCATCTCCACGCCAGTCTTCACCGGCACATAATCATAGGCAGGCTGCGGCATGGCCATGCTGCCTTCGAAAGGATTGCCGCCATTGGCGCACTTGTCCTTCTCGGCCAGCGTGGTGACGCCGCCTTCGAGTTCGTCATCGAGTTCACGTTGCAGCGCGGCGGCACCGGCTTCGTCGAGCACGCCCCGGCTCGCGAGGTCGAGACGGAAGAGCGTCGCGGTGGACGGATGCTGGGCGATGCTGCGGGCCATGTTTGGCTGCGTGAAGCCGGGCTCGTCGGTTTCGTTGTGACCGTGACGGCGGTAGCAAACGATGTCGATGATGACATCGCGGGCAAAGGTCTGGCGGAACTCCAGAGCGAGCTTCGCGGCGCGGACGACCTCCATCGGGCAATCGCCATTCACATGGAAGACAGGCGCTTCGATCATCTTCGCCACGTCGGTGCAGTAGTGCGAGCTGCGAGCATCCTCCGGCATCGTCGTGAAGCCGATTTGGTTGTTCACGATGAGGTGGATGGTGCCGCCCGTGCGGTAACCGGGGAGCTGCGAGAGATTGAGCACCTCTGCCACGAGACCCTGGCCTGCGAATGCCGCGTCACCATGGATGAGCACCGGGATGACTTTTTTGCGGTCCTTCGTATCGCCCAGCGCACGCTGACGGGCACGCGCCATGCCTTCCACGACGGGATCGACGGCTTCGAGGTGGCTCGGGTTCGGAGCGAGCATCACACCGATGCTGTCGCCGCCGCTGGTCTGGCGCACGGTTTCGAAGCCGAGGTGGTATTTCACATCGCCATCACCGCTGACCATGTTTGGCACATAGTTTTCGCTGAACTCGTAGAAAAGATACTCCAGCGGCTTGCGCAGGAAATTCGCCAGCACGCTCAGGCGACCACGGTGGGCCATGCCGAGCACGATTTCTTTGCCGCCAGAGGCTGGCATGCCTTCGAGCACGGTCTCCAGTGCCACGAGCAAGGATTCGCCGCCCTCTACAGAGAAACGCTTCTGCCCCACGAAACGGCGATGCAGGAAACGCTCGAAGCTTTCGGCCTCCAACAGCCAGCGCAGCGCATCCACCTGCTCCTTCGCGGCCGGTTTGGGCGCTTCGGTCACTTCGACTCGGTCCAGCAGCCAAGCGCGGACTTCGGGGTTGTTGATGTGCCAGAACTCAAAGCCCGTCTTGCCACAGTAAATGCGGCGCAGCTCGCTGAGCATCGTCTTGAGCTTCATCGGCTGGCCGCCGCGGAACATGTGCGTCTGCACGTCTTCTTCGAGTTCGTCATCCGTGAAGCCCAGGCCTGCAAGCGAGAGTGAAGTGATCTCCGGCCCCTGGGCGCTGAGCGGATCGAGATGCGCGGCGGTATGGCCCAGAGCGCGGAAATGGTGAATCGCGTTCGTCACGCGCATGCGGAAGCTCAGCGTCTTTTCGGAGAGCGTGCCCTCGGTTCCTTTCGCGGGTTGAGCGGCCAGCTTGGCCATGCCGAGCTCGAAACCTTCAAAGAATGACGACCACAGCGGTTCGACGGAGGCAGGGTCTTTTTTCCAGTCGATGTATTTCGACTCAAGGAAGTCCGCGTTGGCGCGGTAGGGGAGTGAGGCACTCATGAGGGCTTTTTTTCGGGGGAAAGGGGTCCGCAGAATGCGTTCGTTTTGAGGTTCTGCAAATCAGGAACCTGCTGATTTTTAGGTCGCGTCGGCGTTGGCAGGCCTCAAATCGTGCGAATGAGCCATTCAACCCGGCTTTCTGATTGATGAAATGCGGTCTGCGGGCATCGTCGAACGCTCGATTTCCCCAAACTCCCCGTTCATCGACATCCATGCAATCCGACTCCTCGTCCTCCCCTTCGTTCTTCAATCTCTTCAACCGCCTCCTCGGCATCGGCCTAGCCGCCTTCACCCTCTTATTTGCGGGCGCTTTGGCCCTAGGCGGCATGAAGGCTCTCCAGCCGAAACCCAAGGAAGAAGCTAAAGCCGCCGCTGCCCCGGCTGCTGCTGCCCCAGCATCCGCCGCTCCAGCGACTGCTTCCGCGCCTTCCCCAAGCCCGGCTCCTGCTTCCGCCGCTCCCGCTGGTGGTGACTCCTCCGCCTCGAAGGAACGCGGCAAGACCGTTTACATGATGGTCTGCTTTGCCTGCCATCAGCCCACCGGCCTCGGCCTGCCGGGCATGTTCCCTCCGCTCGCCGGCTCCGATTGGGTGAAGACGAAAAAGGCCGATCGTATGATCCGCATCGTGCTTCACGGCCTCACCGGCCCATTGAACATCAACGGCGCTCCCTTCACCAGTCCTGCCCCGCTCATGCCGCCGCAGGGTGCCGCCCTCAGCGATACCCAGATCGCCGATGTGCTCACCTTTGTGCGTGCTGAGTATGGTGCCGGTGCCTCCGCCGTCACCCCGGATCAGGTCAAAGCCATCCGTGAGGCCGAAAAAGCCCGCGTCGCCATGTGGACCGAGGCTGAGCTGCTCAAGACACCCGCTGAGTAAACCTCATGAGCCAACCCGATTCGGACGTTTTCCCGCCTGCGGCATCCTCCTCAGGCGGCAAAGGCTGGATCGGGATGATCCTCGGCATCGTCGGCGTGCTCGTCGCGGTCCTTTACCTGGGCCGCATGGCCGTCAGCACCTTGCCAAAGCCGCCGCTGCCCGTTTTGGCACCTGCCTGGACCGGCAGCCTCACCCTCACGGAGCGGGATGGAAAGGCCCGCATCCTGCCGGACATGCTGCGTGGCAAAGTCACCGTCTGCGCCTCCCTTTACACCGTCTGCCCGCATGGCTGTGCCGCCATCATCGCCGAGATGCGGAAGCTCAACGAAGCCCACCGCAGCCATCCAGACTTCCAGCAGCTCTCGCTCGCCCTCGCTCCTGAGCGGGACACGGCCAGCTTCCTCCAAAGCTACGCCGAGGGCATCGGTGTAAAGCCGGGTGATCCCTGGTGGTTCCTCACCGGCCCGCAGCAGGGCGTGTGGGATTACCTTACCCAGGCCCAGAAGCTCGAAGCGCCTCGCCTCATCCCCGAAGAGAAGCGCCTCAACACACTCGATTTCTACGAGCACGATCTCCGCATCGTCGTCCTCGACCGCCAGGGCCGCGTCCGCGGCTACTACAGCGTCTTCCATCCGCAGCCCGAGATCACCGAGACCATGACCAAGAAGCTCGCCCGCGATGTCGAGCGCCTGCTGGAAAACCCCGCCGATTGATCGTTTCGGCCCCGCAGGCACCCAAAGTGCGCCTTTTGCCTTCACCGGCTCAAAAAGTCCTCGTCTCTCTTCGCGGGACTGCGTAGCTTTCCGGCCGTGATGTCCAAAAAGTCCCTTCTCGTGCCGCTTGCGGCGTTCGGCCTGCTCGCGTTGGCCGCCCCGGCGGCTGAAAACGTGCTCGTGGTGCTCAAAAACGGCTCCGAGCTTCGTGCCGAAGTGTTGAAGGAACGCGAAGACTCTCTCGTGCTCGACCTCGGCTCCACCATCCTCACGCTCCCGCGCACGGACATCGCCCGCATTGAAAAGGAGGCCGATAAGGCCGCCGCAGGCCAAAAAGCCGCCGCGCAGAGCGAGGACATGTACTTCGTCGAGCCAGCCCGCGAGGCCATGACGGTCGAAAAGAACGTCCAACGTGTCGCCGAGGCCGTCGTGCAGATCCAGACGGCCTCGGGCCTCGGCTCCGGCTTCATCATCAACAAGATGGGCCATGTCATCACGAACCAGCATGTCATCGCCGGCGAGCGCGAGATCACCGTCCTCGTTTATAAGAAGAAGCAAGGCGGCCTGGAGAAGCAGTCCTTCACGAAGGTGAAAATCATCGCCATGAACGGCTACCTCGATCTCGCCATCCTCCAGATCGACGATGAAAAAGCCGTGGAGAGCCTGCCCTTCGTGCCCATCGGCGATTCCGATGCGCTCACGCAGGGCCAGCAGGTCTTCGCCATTGGCAGCCCGCTCGGATTGGAGCGCAGCGTATCGCAGGGCATCGTCAGCATCCGCGCCCGTGAAAACAGCGGCCGCTGGTACATTCAAAGCACCACACAGATCAACCCCGGCAACTCCGGCGGCCCACTCTTCAACTCCAAAGGCGAGGTCGTCGGCGTGAACAACATGAAAGCCGCCGGCGTCGGCGTCGAAGGCCTCGGCTTCTCCATCCCGGCAAACATGCTGAAGCTCTTCCTCAAAAACCGCGAAGCCTTCGCCTTCGATCCTCGCAATCCCAACGCCGGCTTCCGCTATCTCCCGCCGCCTTCGTCCATTTCCAACACCCCATGAAACGCACCCTCCTTCTTGCCGCCCTTCTCCTCGCTCTTCCCGCCTTCGCGGCGGAGAAGGTCGAGCAATGGATCAACCTCATGCCGAAGGACACCGTCGGCATTCTCGCCTTCAAAAACATGCCCGAGCTACTCGGTGATTGGGACAAGAGCTCCTTTGGCAAGTTCATGCAGGACGAGGAGTCGAAGCGCTGGCTCGAACCGATGAAGGAGGACGGCGAGACACCTTGGGATAAATACTTCAAAGGCGTCTATGGCACCGGCCTTTACGACACACTCAAGGACGAGACCGGCCCTGCCGTGGCTTTCTTCGTGGCTGGCGATGCTGCCGAAATGGAAAAGACGAAATCCATTCCCTTCATCGGTCTCAGTGATGCCTCGCAAAACCAGCCGCAGCAGGAAGAGCACAAGCGCAAGCATCGCGAGCATTTGAAAAAGGAGTCTCATCCTGATCTCAAGGAGAGCAGCATCGACATCGCCGGCGTCAGCGTGAGCATCGCCACCTCTTCCGAAGAGGCGGATGCCCCGTGGGTGGATTCGTTTTGCTTCGTCGATGGCGTCATGATCGAGGCCACGAACCGCAAGCTCATGGAATACATGATCGGCGCGGTGAAATCCGGCAGCGGCGAGGCCAGCGATGAGGTTCGCGGCCATTTGGAGCGTCTCGC
>JBEIGR010000138.1:0-10820 GCA_040381795.1 Verrucomicrobiaceae bacterium
GCGGCTTTGGGTCGCGGAAAACCGTGACTATGAAACACGCAGCGCGGGCTTCTCCGCCGATGGCAACAGCCGCATCCTGATCCTCGAAGACACGAATGGCGATGGGAAGTTCGACACGCGCCAAGTCTTCCTTGAAGGCATTCCGTTTCCCTCGGCCATTGCCGTGGGCTTTGATGGACTGTGGCTCGGTGCACCGCCGAATCTGCTCTTCGTGCCGGACAAGAATCACGACGACAGAGCCGATGGCCCGCTGGAAGTGCGGCTCACGGGCTGGGGCATTCAGGATCGCCATGAAGTGTTCAACAGCTTCAGTTGGGGACCCGATGGTTGGCTCTATGGCTGCCAGGGTTTCGCCACGCGCTCGACCGTGGGCAAGCCTACGGATGGCGGCAAAATCTTGCGCAAGGGCGATCCATTCCCCGTCGAGATGCCGGTCAAAGATGGCCAATACATCGACGGTGGTGTGTGGCGCTATCATCCCACGAAGGATCGCTTTGAAGTCGTCGCGCACGGCTTCAGCAATCCATGGGGAATGGACTTCGATGACCACGGCCAGATCTTCATCACGGCCTGCGTGATCCCGCATCTCTGGCATGTCATCCCCGGCGGCATCTATCACCGTCAGGGCGGCAGCCACATCAATCCCTATGTCTTCGATGACATCAAGACCATCGCCGATCATCGCCACCGCTCCGCGCATGGCGGCGCTCGTGTCTATCTCGCCGATGAGTTCCCGAAGGAATATCGCGACCGCATCCTCATGGCGAACCTGCACGAGCATGATGTGATCACCGACATCCTCAAGCCCAGCGGCTCGGGCTTTATCGGTCATCATGGCAATGAACCGCTCTTCGCCAATGACAACGCTTGGGTGGGTTTCAGCATGGAAATCGGACCCGATGGCGCGGCGTATGTGCTCGACTGGCATGACACCGAGATTTGCGGCAATGCCACGCACGACAAGGACACCGGCCGCATCTATCGCCTCGCGCCGAAGGGCCTGCCAGGAAAGTCCGGCATCAATCTCGCCGCGCAGTCCGATCTCGAACTCGTCGGTCTGCTGACGCATCGCAACGATTGGTATAGCCGCCGTGCTCGCGTGCTGCTTCAGCAGCGTGCCGCTGCCGGGCAACTCAATGCCGCAGTGCCTGCGAAGCTGTGGGAACTCTTCGCCCAATCCAAGACCTCCGCACACCAACTCCGCGCTCTGTGGGCTTTGCACGTCACGCAGCATCTCCCAGCGGATCGTATGCTGCCCTTGCTCGATCATGCCGAGCCGTATGTTCGCGGCTGGGCCATTCAGTTACTTGGCGAAGATCGTGCTTATAGCCCAGCAGCGTTGGCAAAGTTCTCCGCGATGGCGGAGAAGGACAGCTCGCCCGTCGTGCGGCTTTACCTCGCGGCGGCGCTTCAGCGCATGAACGTGGCGGAGCGCTGGTCCATCGCGCAGAACCTCGTCGCTCATGCAGAGGACGCTGCGGATCATAACTTGCCGAAGATGCTTTGGTTTGGCATCGAGCCGATGGTGGAAGCCGATGCCACGCGTGCGCTGGCACTCGCCACGCACAGCAAGATCCCGCTGCTTGCGCCATTCATCGCCCGCCGCGCCATCGCTGCCAAACAGCTCGAACCCGTGGCTGCCACACTGCTGAGCAACACCGATCTCGCCCTGCGTCTCCAGCTTCTGGAAGGCGTGCGTGATGGCCTCAAATCGCTGGGCCGCAATGTGGTCACGAAGCCAAAGAACTGGGACGAAGCCTTTGCCGCGCTCGATGCGACCAAGGATACAAAATTGAGCGACTTCACCGCCCAGATTGGTCAACTCTTCGGCGATGCCAAAGCCGCCGCCGCGCAGCTCGCCGTGCTCAAGGACAAGGCAGCGCCCCTTGAGCGTCGCCGTCAAATCCTGACCGCCTTTGCTCGCGATGCGTATGCCGCCGCGCTGCCCGTGGTGCTGTCCCTGCTCGATGAACCCACCGTTCGCCGCGATGCCATCCGCGCGCTGGCTTCGTTCGATGCTCCACAGATCGCGCCAGTATTGATCCAGCGCTACGCCAAGCTTTCCGCCGCCGAGAAAGCCGAGGTCGTATCAACGCTCTCCGCTCGTCGGGGCACTGCGAGCGCCCTGGTCGCTGAGTTGAAGAAGAACACGATTCCGAAGACCGATGTGAGCGCTTTTGACGCCCGCCAAATCTACCGCGTGATCGGGCCTTCGTTTGTCGAGTTCTGGGGTCCCATCACCCAGCTCGCCAGCGATAAGCAGGCCGAGATGGCGAAGTATAAAGCCATGCTCACCGATCCCGTGCTTGCCAAAGCCAACACCGGCCATGGCCGCGTCATCTTCGAGCGCACCTGCATCGCCTGCCACATGCTCTACGGCGCAGGCGGCATTGTTGGCCCCGATCTCACCGGTTCGAATCGCGCCAACCTCGATTACATCCTCGCCCAGATTCTCAACCCCAGCGAGGTCATGCAGGAAAGCTATCAACTCGTCATCGTCACCACTCGCGATGGCCGCACCCTCTCCGGCACGGTCGCCGCTGAAGACAACCAGCAGCTCACTCTCCGCCTCGTCGGCCAAGACAGCATCGTCACCAAATCCGAGATCCTCTCCCGCGAGAAATCCCCCATCTCCATGATGCCCGAGGGCCTGCTCAAAACCCTCAAAGACGACGAAGTCCGCGACCTCATCGCCTACCTCCGCACCACCGCGCAGGTGCCGCTGCCGAAACCGTGATGCCCCTGCGGCTTCATCTAGCCGACCATCGACAACTTAGAAAATCAGTCACCCAACCACCCAACCCTCACGGTTCGACGATTCGCAGCGTAGGGAGGATATTGCGAAAGTCGGAGGCGTTGCGAGTGATGATGCCTTGGAATCGCTCGGCGAATGCGGCGATCAACACGTCGGCTACCGGGCGCTTCACCACTTGGAGTTGTCGGCGTCTCTGTTGGAACTGATGCCAGAGGCGATGCGCGAGGAGCGTGTCCGCAGGAGTCCAAAACTCCATCGTGCCGATGTGCGAGGATTTCAAAAAGGCCTCCGCCGCCACATCATCACCCGAAAAGGACGGACCAAGCTCCACAAACGTCACCGGGCTGACGACGAGGCCATCATTCAGATGAGCTTGCAGGCAGGCCGTGGAAGCGGGTTCAAAGAGTGGATCGCCCGTGATCAAGTCCACCACCACGGAGGTATCGACCACCCACGCCATCTCAGTCTTCCTCGCCCTCCCGCAGCGCCTTCATCGTCTCGGCAGTCGTTGCCCAAGGGCCGCGCGGAGCCTTCTGCCGTGCAGTGGCGATCATTTGCCGATACTCCTCAAGACTCGGCACCGGCGTTGCAGGCGGCACCTCGGAGATCGCGAGCTTCACCCGAGAGCCTTTCGGAAACTGTCGAAGCAGGTTGGCCACGACGGTGGTCATGTCGTCTTCGAGGTCGAGGGTGGCAGTGATCGCGCTCATGGGGCAGAGTGTAAGGGCTGCTTGGGGCTATTTCAAGAGTTGCCTGAGGGCCCGCTCAAAACCCTCAAAGACGACGAAGTCCGCGATCTCATCGCGTATCTGCGCACCACCGCGCAGGTGCCACTGCCAAAGCAGTGATGCCTCTGAATACCTGCTTCCCACCTGAAACCCTGCGTGTTTGTCATCTCACTGGAGTTTGAAGCAGCGGCAGAAGGTGGATGTGCGATCCAGGTTTTAAACCTCTCGAATTCGAGAGGTTTAGAAATGAGGTCGGCAGCAACTACTTTCTTCTCTCGCCATAGCGTTGGATTGAGGACACTCAAGCCATTGGGATAATTGTTCGCCTGCTTGGTGGATTTAACGGAGCCTGAAAGTGACTGAACTCAGCGAGGGTGTAAATACCCGGTATATGACTGACGCAAACATCACTAACCGAGCGGCTGAATGATGTAGAGACGCACCCCATCAATTGCCATCTGAAAAAGGTCTTCGCGGACAGCGAACTGGCGGAGGACTCAGTTATTCGAAATTTTCGAATAACTGCCGCCGACGGCAAAACCTACGCCACCCAACCACGGTGAACTCGGAGAAGGCGGTGCAGTTCCGCAAATGGTCCACGGGCATCATTGAGTCGTTCACGATCAAGGGCTATGCGATGGATGACGCGTGGCGGTGATGTCGTGAGGCGGTGATGTCGTGAGGCGCACTTTGCGCCAGCCAGCCAAACAGGTCCGTTGAAACTGGCAGCCTGCTGCTGACAGTTTGACGGCATCATTCTTGTGATGTATAAAAGACATCATGACACGGACTCAAATCCAGTTTCCCGATCCGCTCTATCAGCGGCTCAAAGCGATCGCCGAGCAGCAGGACTGGTCACTCTCGGAGGTCATGCGGAAGGCCGCCGAGCACTTCATCACCCGATTCCCTGAAGACCCAAAGCCCAAGGCCGTCTGGCGGTTCCCAACCCTCGACTGCGGCGGGGATTTCCTCACGGATCCCGCCAGCCTGCGGCCCGAAGCTGACGCCATCCTCCAGCGCTCTGGCTCATGATTCTCTCCGCCGACACGAACCTCTTCCTCTACGCGGCGAACCCTGATTCGCCGCACCACGAGACCGCCCAACGGTTCTTTGAGGAAGAGGCGTCGGGAAAGCAGCGCTTCCTCCTCTGCGGCCTCGTGCTGGTGGAGATCTACATGCAGCTCCGCAATCCCGCCGTCTTCAAAAAGCCCAAGACCGCCAAGGAAGCCACCGCCTTCTGCGATGCCCTCCGCGCAAATCCCGCTTGGGAGTTCGGCGACTACGAACCCGAAGTTGCCAAGCCTCTCTGGAACTGGGCCTCCAAAACCACCACTGGCTTCCGCCACATCATCGACGCCCGCCTCGCCTTCACCCTCCGTCACCACGGAGTCACCCATTTCGCCACGGCGAATGAGAAGCACTTCGAGGGATTTGGGTTCGAAAAGGTTTGGAGTCCAGTTGCCGCATAAACCGATGACCCTTCCCACCGCACTACATATCGGCCAGCTCGACCGAGCGCGCATCCCCGCCTTACTTCCCTTTGCCTGGGACAACGCCATCACCATCTTCAGCCCCGCAACCGGCACCCAAGACCTCGCAGCCCGACTCGCTGAAGGCTTGGTCCTCAATCTTCTCGCTGCCGATGCCCCAGGCAGCGTTCAGGTCTACTTTTGCGAAGCCCAGCTCTCCCCGCAGTATCCAGCCCTGAAGCGGCTTCTCGCCCGCACGGGCAAAACCTACGGCCAGCGAGCCCACGATCCCCGGACCTTCCCCGGCGTCCTCGCCCAACTCTTCGCCCTCGCCCAGCAGCGGTCCGCCCAGCTCGCCGGAAGCGATCTGCCAGACTGGCGCGCCTACCGACGAGCAGTGCCCCGAGCAGGCGGCCACATCGTTCTCCTGATCACCGGCCTTCAGCACCTCCAGAGCTACGATTCCAGCATCCCGCAGCTACAGGCCCTCTGCTTGGAGGGGCCACGCATCGGCATCATCCCCCTCATCCAGCACAGCCCGCTCGACATAGCCGCCCTACCGGAGCTTCCCCGCCACGCCATCGACCGCCTCTGGCAGAGCCTCCAGCCTGCCGCCCATGCCTTCTCCTGGAGCACTTCGCAGCACCTCACCTCCAGCCACCACCCCGAGCACTGGCAGCAATTCACCGTCCACCGCCTGCGGCCCGGTCTGGACTCCGACGCCCTCACAACTTGGTCGGATGCGCTCATTACCACTCAGGAAGCCACCGTCGCCGCCAATACCAAGCAAGACTTCCTCCGCGTCCCCATCGGCTACGATGGCGGAGTCGAGGTCAGCTTTTGCCTCGGCGAGGCCAGCGTCGCCTACCACGCCCTCATCGGCGGCCAGAGCGGCATGGGGAAATCCAGTCTACTCGACACCCTCATCCTCGGAGCCTGCCAACGCTACACCCCCGAGCAGCTCCAGTTCATCCTCATCGACCTCAAGAACGGCCCCGGCTTCAGTGCCTACCCCGGCCTCGCCCACATCCACAGCTACCACGGCTGCTTTGGGTTTGATCCCACCCTGCTTGCCCTGCTCCAGCAGATCGACACCGAGCGTCGCCGCCGCACCCAGCTCTTTCAGGAAGAAGGCCGCCGCTTGGGCCGCCGCATCGCCAAAATCAGCGACTACAACCAGCACTCCTCCCAGCCCATTCCCTACTGGCTCGTGGTCATCGATGAAGTTGAAGCCCTCTTCCGCGATACCGACTCCAGCACCGCCCTGAAGCGGAAGCCCGCCATCGATATCCTCCGCGGCATCGCCCAGCAGTCCCGCTCAGAGGGCATCAGCCTCATCTTCTGCGCCCAGTCCTACTCCGCCGTGAACTCCCAGTTTGGCGTCCCCACCATGGGCCAGTTCTCCCTCCGCATCAGCTTCCACCTCGCCACCGAAATGGAGTGCACCAGCCTCATGGGCAAAGACAACCGCGCCCCCCTCAGCCTCGCCCCATACACCGCCGTGGTGAACACCGCCCAGGGCGACCCAAGCGGCAACCAGATCATCGACGTCCACTACCACACCGACTTCGACACCGAGCTGGCAGCCCTCAAAGCCCGCCACCCCGGCCAATGCCAGCCCCTCCCCAGCCAGGAAGCCCCAGCCACCACGCCAGCCCAGCCCGCAACCACCGCAAATCCCTTCCCGGACATCGACTTCCCCGCCTAACCGCCCACCGCCCCTTTGCACCGGCCAGCCATGAGCTACCCCACCGACTACCTCACCCTTCTGGAAGACCTTGAAAAAGGATACGCCCGCTTCGCCGAGCTGGAAAAGGAAGCAGCCAGCACCTTGCAGCAGCTCCAGGCCCAAAAGCAATCCATAGCCGAGCTAGCCACCCTCCTCCGCGAAGTCCAAGCCGCCTCCGGCACCCTCCAGGACTTCCGGGCCTTCGCCAAAGACTGCCAACCCTTCCTCACCAGCCTCCAGCAGAGCAACGCCGCCGTCGCCCAAGCCCGCGCCGCCATGCCCGAGCTGAAGCAGCAAATGCAACTCGTCGAGCAAGTCCAAGCGGCCAACACCAGCGGCACCCTCGGCGCCCTGCGAGCCTTCGTCACGGAGGCCAAACCCATACTCACCGAGCTGAAGTCAGCCCTCACCGACCTCGCCTCCCTCCGCTCCAGCACCGCCGAGATCAAGGACTTCATCGGCATCGCTCAGCAGTTTCGAGCTCTCAAAAGCTCTGGTGAAATCGAAGAGCTGCGGTCGGTGACAGCTACTGTGCAGCCCATGCTCACGCAGTTACAAGCCGCCAAACCCGAACTCGCCGTTGCCCAAGCCGCAACCCCATCCCTGCGCCAACAACTCGAAGTCATCAGCCAAGCAACACAACTCAAAGCCAGCGGACTCCTCGACGAAGCCCAAGCCGTCGCGAAGCAATTCGGCCCCTATATAGAGCTGCTTGATAGAAATCGAGCGCTCATCACAGCGGGTTTTGCAGTCAGCCACCGCGCAAGGGAGTTGAAGTCGCCGATTCCAATTAGAGATGGGAAAGCACCCGGAGAGGAAATTGTCTTTCAGATTTTTGAAGAAGTCTTTATGGAGTTCTGCTGGATACCTTCTCCATCTGATAAGGAGCAAATACGGAGAAGCTATTCTAGCCCCCTGCACGTTTGGCACATCGATACTTGCCAACTATGGTTTCCCAATGGGAAGACCTCTTCCGGTGTTCAAGGCGGATTTTGGCTCTCAAAACATCCCTGCACACAGAGACAGTGGGAGCAAGTCATGGGCACGAACCCAAGTAAATTTAAAGGGCCTAATCGTCCTGTCGAAAGCATCAGTCGACGGGACGTTCAACGATTCTGCTTCCAGTTGCCAGAGCCGCACGGATGGAACTATGGTCTCCCCACATACCTAGAATGGCAATTTGCTGCTTGCTGCGCTCAGGTTTACCCAAAACACGGTATTCGGCGGTGGCCTACTGGAACTCAAACAACAGAACCTCTGACATTGGTAAAAAATGAGACATCCAATGTGGGTGAATTCGAAGGCACGGCTAATGACTGGGGCCTCGCAGATGTGTTGGGAAACGTTAAGCTCAGAGTAAGAGAAGAGGATAGAATAGTTGGCTCAAGCTATTGCTCACCTGGCGAGATCCTCGCCGTTCATAACGTCCCTCCAGAGTTGATTTCTCCAGAGATTGGTTTTCGGTTGGGTGTGTTCCCAGATTACAGAAGGTCTCAGTTACTTCCCTAACTGGGATTCAACCTATAGTTAATACTTCTGTGAACACTGAACACACTGACGCCCACCTGCGAGGCGATGCCGACCCGGGGAAGGATCACAAAAGCTATCTCGAATCGGGCCAAACCAAGCAACTGACCCGAGTCAGCCGCCAGATGCCAGGATACTCACCAACCACGGCCCACCTTCTCCGTCACCGCCCATGAGTTACCCAAACGATTACCTCATACTGCTACAAGACCTAGAGAGCGCCTATGCTCGCTTTGCTCAACTAGAGAAGGACGCAGCCGCGACCATGCAGAGCATCGGAGCCCACAGGCAGCTTGTAGCTGATCTTCTCCTTCTTCTCTCCGATGTAAAACAGGCATCGCCTCAGATCGAAGGGTTCCGGGCCTTCGCTCAGGAATGCGCTCCCTTCCTCGCGACCCTTCGCAATAGCCATGCCGCCATCGTCCAAGCGCGAGCAGCACAGCCAGAGATCGCCCAATGCCTTCAGTTGGTCCAACAGCTCCAAAGCCTTCAACAGTCCGACACCCTCCAAAACCTCCGAGACCTCACGACAAATGGCAGCATTCTCCTCGCCGACTTCCGAGCCGCGACGCCAGCCATCGATGAGACCGTCGCCAAAGTGCCTGAACTTGAGAAGGCCGTGAGCCTCGGGAATCAATTCAAAGACATGGTCGGAATCGGCATGCTTTCTCAGCTATCAGCCTTCCTCCGCGACTACGGACCGACGTTGCAATCCCTCGTGCAAAACAAGTCGGCACTCGAAAGCCTTCTCGCGACTGCCAAGGTCAAGGCCACGCCGCGTCCGCCGATACAGATTCGCGCAGGGACCAAACCTGGCGAGGAAGCAACGTTTCAAATCTACCCTGGGGTATTCGTCGAGTTCTGCTGGATACCTGTCCCCTCCGAGATCGAGGGTAATTGGTATGAGAACGACCCAAAGAACAGGGTTCCTCAAAACGACCAGCACAAGCTCGGAAACGAGTGGAAGAGGAAGATTAAAGCTCCATTCTGGCTCTCGAAACACTTATGCACCCAGCATCTATGGGAGACCGTGATGGGGCAAAACCCAAGCGAGAAGAAAGGCCCCAACCGTCCAGTTACGAACATTAATTGGACTGACATCCAACAGATGATGGAAAAGTGCATGCCCCTCGGTGATTGGACCATAGATCTCCCTTCGCTTGATCAATGGATCTACAGTGCCCGGGCGGGTTCGGGAGATGAGAATCTTCGTGTTGGAGTGCGGTTTACTATGTCTGGACGAATCTATGCAGGGGGGGCGGTGCCTTTAAACGACTCGCAAGGTGATGTCGGAACCTACGAGGGGACCACGAACCTGTGGGGAGTATCGGACATTATCTCAGATTGCGGAATCGTTGTAGAATCCAACTGTTACGCTCAGGGTCTTAAGCTAATCGAGGCGACATTGGGGATGGGGACCTGGATTGGCTCGGGAATACCAAATGCTGGTTTTCGGATGGTCGTGAGCCGTCCATAGTCCGCCATGAACAAAGACTACAACGATGCCTACCAGCGAGGCAAAGACGAAGCTGAGCGCACTGGCGAGAACAACCTCGCCTTCGATCAAGCAAAGCAGCTTCTCCGCCCTAGTTCCTGGCTGCCAGGAGCTGAGAACCGGCTCAAACAAGCCAGCGAAGGCTATCAACAAGGCTTCAAAGACGGAATCCGCCGTCCCAAAGTCGAAATCATCAATCCCCTCGCACCCGCCACCACCAACCCCAACCCGAGCACTACCATGACCAGCATCTCAGGACAAATCAGCCTCCTGGAAAACCTCCGAGACTTCCTCAGCCATCTGCAAGTCTCCCTCAATACCGCTGCCGTCGGCTACCAACGCCGCGTGGACGAACTGCACGCCCAAGGCCTCTTCGACGAATACCATCGCGATCTCTCCAACGAGTCCCTCGCCGCCACCCTGCAAGAGGTGAATCAGCTCATCGCCAACATCGAAGCCCGCGACAAACCCCAAGTCCAAGAAATCATCGGCCACCTCCTCTCCTACCGCCCGTGAGCCATAGCACATCCGCTACGGGCCAGCTTATCTCACATACTGCGCCCCGCGCCCTTGTCCCTTCGGCATAAGGTAGCCTTTCTCGACGAGTTACTTGAGACGCAGCTTCACGATGCTGGGCTTACCTTTCGTTAGCTTCACGATCTGGCTGAGCGTGAGGGTTTCGTGATCGGGAAGGAGGGCGACGAACTTCTTTGCGAGCGGGTGGAGGTCGGTGGCTTGGGTGGGCTACTGATCAAACATGAGCCGGAATGCCTGTGGATAAGCCATGCTGGCGAAAAAGGCTCTCTGAAGTGACTCGGGTGACATGGCAGGATGATGACAACTTTTGGCAGACCTAGGCCATGGTTTCCCGGATCGAAAGGCGTTTTACTTTCACCATGAAATGCCGCCGCTTCTTCGACTTCCTCACTCTTTGCCTGCTCGCCACGCTCGTCGTTTTCAGCAGTCTTGTCCGCGCCGACGAACCACCGTTACGTGTCGCGATCACACCGGATTCGCTGCGCTTTGCGTGGCCGCCTAGCCCAAGTTTCGCACTTTAGAAGGCCGCATCTTGCAAGCACGGGGGCAGGCGGCTCGGTTGACGGCCCAGGTCGGCCAC
>JBEIGR010000139.1:0-10753 GCA_040381795.1 Verrucomicrobiaceae bacterium
ATAAACCTGGAGCGTTGAGCATCTGGCTGAAGACCTTGACCATGCGGCGGTTGTTGCGCGAGTCACCCAATTGGATGGAGCCGAGTTCGTTGAGCGCCCATTGAGCGTTGGCTTCGGGAGTGGGGGGTTGAGAGAAGGTGAGAACAGGGCGGTGGGAGTGAGTGGGCACCCGCCTGAAGATAGCCACTATAGCGAGTGTACAATTTATATTGCCTGTATTGTGGGTAAGGCTCAGGGCAAGCCGGACAGCATTCTCCGGCCTCATCGCCTTCTTCCCGCGCTCGACAGCGGTGTCGCCGATGCAAGGTGACCTTGCATCTCTGCCAACACACCCCGAATCTCATGAACGAAATTGGTTCATCCACCGCTTCGCACAGTCGCTCTGCTCGCGGGTTTCTAGGCAGCACTTTCGGCGGGCGCGGATCCATTGCACGGGATCGGCCTTCGCTGGGATGAAACCCGCCTTGGCACACCAGGCGAAGATTAACTGACCGGTCTTGCCGCAGAAGGAACCCCGAGAGGAAGATGTGTGCGGGGATTTAGCCTGCGGGTGGAGATTCCCTTCCATGAGGTCGAGGTGGCCGTGCCGCTGAATGCGGCGGACCCTCTGGCCGCCGCCGTCGGCATCGCCCGCCGGGAGATCGGCCTCAGCGCCCATGCCCTTCATGACGTGAGCCGCTTTGATCCCACCGTCCCCGTCTGGAAGCCCGTCGAAAACAGCCACCACATAGTCCTGCTGGAGACGCTGTGGCGGGGGTAAATTCTGGCAGGTCAGCGCGTGCCGGAGGCACGGGAGAGCATAGCCGGTGGTGGAGGGAACCCGCGCAGCGTGGTGACTGGAACCACCGGTTTGCCACCGCGCCACGTTCTCCATCCCGCCGCGCCCTGGAGGGGCGCGAGAAGGAGGCGCACGTCTCACCGCTCACCATGCTCCAGGGCCAACCACGCTTCTCGCGCCCCTGCCAGGGCGCGGCGTGGCCGCAGGTCCAGTGGTTACACCGCCGGCTACATTCTCTCAAGTCTCCGGCTTGAAAGCCATGCTTGGAGAGTGTGCGGGGTGGTAACATCCGTGCAATGACCCAGTCAGGGAATCGCGGTCAGGGAAAGCTGCCACCGCGCGGCGGCTGGGCCACACTCAGCGAATTTGGGGAGTATGCATTGCTCCTGGATAGCCTGGAGGAATTAGAGACCGGTAGCCTGGAGGAGCTTGAGGCATGTATAGATGTTCATCCACGAATTCAAGGTGAACGCCTCTGGCTCTGAGGGCGGTAAAAAGCTTCTCATCTTGAATCAACGTGCCGAATAGCCCCACCTCTTTCAGTGCGGTCAGCCCCTGGAGTACATCGACGTTTTGCAGCGTGGTGCAACTGCTGAGGTCGAGGCTCTGGAGCGAGGTCAGCTCCTGGAGGCCATCGACGTTTCGCAGCGCGCGGCAAGAGCTGAGGTCGAGGCTCTGGAGCGAGGGCAGCCCCTGGAGACCATCGACGTTTTGCAGCGCGCCGCAATTATTGAGGGAGAGGATTTGGAGCGAGGTCAGCCCATGGAGGCCATCCACGTTTTGCAGCGCGTCGCAAGAGCTGAGGTCGAGGCTCTGGAGCGAGGGCAGCCCCTGGAGGACATCGACGTTTTGCAGCGCGTCGCAATTGCTGAGGACTAGGCTCTGGAGGGAGGTCAGCTCCTGGAGGACATCGACGTTTTGCAGCGCGGTCCAACTGCTGAGCCTGAGGCTCTGGAGCGAGGTCAGCCTCTGGAGGACATCGACGTTTTGCAGCTCATAGCAATGGCTGAGGTCAAGGAACTGGAGCGAGGTCAGCTCCTGGAGGCCATCGACGTTTCGCAGCGCGCGGCAAGAGCTGAGGTCGAGGCTCTGGAGCGAGGGCAGCCCCTGGAGGCCAGCGACGTTTTGCAGCACGCTGCAACCGCCGAGGTCGAGGATCTGGAGCGAGGGCAGTTCCTGGAGGACATCGACGTTTTGCAGCGCGGTACAATCGCTGAGGTTGAGGATCTGGAGCGAGGGCAACCCCTGGAGGCCATCGACGTTTTGCAGCGCTTCGCACCAACTGAGGACCAGGCTCTCGAGCGAGGGCAGTCCATGGAGTCCATCGACATTTTGCAGCGCGGTACATTCCCTGAGGTTGAGCTCAATCGGGCGCTTCAGAGCTTTCAGCAGTTCGGCGATGTTTGGCAGACTGGTTTGATCCACCTTTTCACGCTGCACGGCCGTGGCGAACACCTTGTCCCTCTGCACGTCGGCATGGATGCCGAAGCGATTCGAAAGCTCCGCCACGATGGCATTTTCCCTGCCGATCTCCTGCCCCAGCCAGAGAGCTGCGGCGGTGCCGAGGGTGAGGACGAGCAGGGATGGCGTGACGAAGGGGCGAATACGCTCTGCAAGGGTGCGTAGCGGCGTCTCCAAGATGGGCGTGAGAAGGCGGGCGATGAAGTCGTGGGCGATCTCCCAGCGGGAGCGGGCTGGGTCGTCACTCTCTTCCACGCAGCGGACAAGGGGCCAGTCGAGCAGTCGTTTCAGGCAGCCGGAGACGATTTCGGGCGCGAGGCCGGTGGCGGCGGCGCTCTCGGCTACGCTGCGGCGGATGCGCAGGCCATCGCTGAGCAGGGAGCGCAGGACGGGGCGGGCATGGGAGCGGACCTCGGCGGCCTCGACGGTGCGGCGGATGTCATGTGCCAGGAGGGCACCACGGGGGATTTTGACCGGGTCATGCCCGGCATGGCGCTCCAGGAGCTTCCCCAGCATGTTCAGCGCGATGGGGCGGATGAGTCCGGGCGTGCTAGTGACGGCCTCCGCCTCATCCAGCGCCTCATTGAGCCGCCCGTCAGCGAGCTGGATGCCGGAACGCGGATCAGCAAGAAACGCACGGGCGACCAAACGCGAGAAGGGGGCGACGCGACGGCCATTTTTCCCCTCCACCCAGCGCGGCAGATGAAGGGTCTTCAGTAGATCGTCGTAATCGGAACGGAAGGTGAGCAGGACGGTGAGGCCGGGGAAGACCTTGCGGCGGCCTGCGGCGATGGCTTGCAGCAGACCCGCAAAGGGCTGCGTCTCCGCCGCGCCACGATCATGGCGGATGAGGACGACCTCAAACTGATCGCACAGGATGAGCAGGCGGCGGCCATTCCGCGCGAGTTGGGCGCAGGCATCGGCCAGGACTTCGGCGATGGGGGCCTGCTGGCGGTCTTCAGTGGGATTTTTCCAGATCGCGCCTGGGGCGAGCAGCGCCTCGCGCAGGAAGGCGATGGGGGCATCCTGCTCTGGGATGGAAATGATGTGGCAGGGAACGATGCCGGTCTGCGGATCCCCGGCTGCCAGCGCGGGAAGGAGGGCGGCATTCAGCAGGGAGGACTTCCCCGCACCGGAAAGGCCGGAGAGGTAGAGGATGGGCTCACTGGCTTTCCTCACCCATTCGAGGATGTCTGCATCCGCGCCATCAGGCCGTCGGTAGCGTTTGCAGTCCGCCGCGCTGCCCGTGTAAGGGCCGACGCGGAAATAATCCGCCTCAAAACTGGGCAGGGGCTGGACGGCCCACTCGCGTAATGCCGCCTCCCGCCGACGACGACGGAAGAGGATGATGGTATTCAAGAGGACATTGGCAAGGCAGAGTCCCGCCAGGACGACAACTATCCAAAACGCTCCGGTGTAAGTCCGCGACGCCCACTCCAGAGCGACGACGGATACAACGAGGCCGCCGATGGCGAGGAGGAGATTCCGCAGGTCGAGAACGGTGAGGCCACCGAGCTTTAAACCCGTGCGAAGGGCTGAGTCGTCAGCCGCAGGCTCCTGGATCGCAGGGCCGTTGGTTTCCAGTGCTGCCTTGAGTGGGTCATCGGACATGGGAGTGAGATGTGGTGTACGCGGATACCCCTCAAATCAAGGCAGCAGATGACGATGCGCCAGCTAGGCATGAAACTGCTCGACGGCAGCGTGCCTTCCTTGTCGGCTGGGTTCTAGCAGGAAACGGACTTCGCGATGGCTTCTGAAAAGTGGAATGTCTCAGGCTGCGTTTCGCCTCCCGCTATGGCTGCTAAATGAGCCTCAGGACTCGTGATCACACCCGAGAGTATGCTTTTTCATCCACCGCTTGGCGCAGTCGCTCTGCTCGCGGGTTTCCAGGCAGCACTTTCGGCGGGCGCGTATCCACTGCACGGGATCGACCTTCGTGGGGATGAAGCCCGCCTTGGCACACCAAGCGACGATGAACTGCCCCGTTCGGCCGCAACCGGCCACACAATGCACCACCACGGGCTCGCGGGCGGCGTGGTGCTTGTCCATCAAGCTCACGAAGTGCTCGATCTGCGCATCCGTGGGCACGCCGTAGTCCGGCACGTTGATGTGATGGTAGGTAAACTGGCTCGGCACATCGTGACGGTTGTCGAACTCGCAGCAGTTCACGACGGCGCGGATGTTTTGTTCGTCGTAAATGTCGAAAACATACGGATCAGGCCACCACGACGCGGCGATGACACCTTCGACAATCCAGGTGAAGGGTTCGGTGCGTTCGGGCTGGCCTCGTTCAGGCCAATACCAGGGGCGGATCGGTGACGGCATGCGTGTCTCTGCACTCACCGTGCCATGATTTCAAGGCTCGCACGAACAGACACCCTGACATTCGAGTTGAGGCAGCGTCCTTGCGGGAGAATAAACGAACCCAACAGTCATCCTGCCAAACCACCTCGCCCATGCCTGCACCACGTCGTGAAATCCAAGTCCGCCATCGGGCGAGCACCTCCAAAGCCGCCACCGATGTCCTCCGCCGCGGGCGAGAGCTGGAAAAGCTCATCGCCGGAAAGTGCCCCGCAGACACGCGGCAAATCAACACGGTCATTTCCAAGCTCCAGAGCGTCATCGCGGATTATCTCGACTCGGGCAAGCCGCTGAAGATCACGCTCAGCGCCTATGAAATCCTCTCGGCGATCGAAGCGGCCATTCAGGAGGCGGCAGGAAAGCCAAGCCCCTGGCCAGATGGCGCGGATGCACGCACGTTTTTCGTTCACGGCCTCTACGACGAGATCATCCAGCAGCCGAGCAACATCTTTGAAACGAAGCTCTTCCCCGATGGCTCCGAGCGCTACATCCCCATCAGCCGCGCCACTTGGAAAACCTGCCTCGTCCACCTGCGTGAGCAGATCATCGAAGCAGGACTCAAAATCGCCAAGAAACGGACTGGGACGAAAGCGGATTAGCGGGCTTTCAGGTATCGTTCGGCGAGCTGCGCGGCGTCCTGGTCAGCGAAGGCTAGGCGGCGGCTCATGGATTCGGCGGGCAATTTCACGCGGGTGAGGAGGCTTTCGAGGCTGCTGAGTTCGGGATTCAGCGCGACGTTTTCGGAGAAGTAGGTGGTCTCGCTGGTGACGGTAATGGTGCCGCTGTCCGGCTGGAGAAAGCCCCTGCTCAGGGCCGCGCCAATTAGCGGATGAGGCAGTCGTTTAAGCTCAGGCGGATGCGGCTGAGGAGGCGATAGCAGCGACTGCCGCGTGTGGCTGAGGCTCATTCGGCAGCCACTGCGGGAAGGGATCAGGCAGCTTGTGCCAAGCTTCGGGACTTTGGACGAATTCAGCATCAGTCAGCAAAGCAGCGTCGAATTTCGCGGTGAGGGCGGCTTTGTCCATGTCGCGGCCGATGAGGACGAGCTCGGTGCGGCGGTCGCCGTGCTCGCCTTGGATGTGGGAGCGGATTTCGGCCTGGCTTTGCTCGTCCTGCGGCCATTCGGATTCGCCGACGGCGCTCCAGAAGAAGCCCATGGCGCGTGTGTCGCGCAAGACGCCGGCTTGCGAGAGGTAACCGGCGATTTCATTCCGCGTGGCGAGCCAGAACATGCCTTTGGCGCGGATGACGCCGTCCCAATGCAGGCCGAGCAGGTCGTGGAAGCGCTGCGGATGAAACGGACGCCGCGCCCGATAGACGAAGCTGCTGATGCCATACTCCTCGGTCTCGGGCGTGTGGCCGCCGAGGCTGTCGAGCCAGCCTTTCGACTGTTCGGCCTCGGCCATGGCGAAGAGGCCGGTGTCGAGCACACTATCGAGCGGCACCTCGCTGCGTTGCGTGAGGTGGACCTTCGCCTTCGGATTCAAAGCGCGGACGATGCCTCGGATCTCGTCGAGCTCGTCGGCGCTGACGGCATCGGTCTTGTTGATGAGGATGACGTTGGCGAACTCGATTTGATCGGTGAGCAGATTTGCGATGCTGCGGGCGTCTTCGCCACTGACGCCCATTTCGCGGTCCTGGAGGTCTTCGGTGCTGTGGTAGTCGTCGAGAAAGTTCCTCGCATCGACGACGGTGACCATGGTGTCGAGCTGCGCGAGGTCGTTTAGGCTGCGGCCGGAGTCATCGGTGAAGGTGAAGGTCTCCGCCACGGGCATGGGCTCGGACACACCGGTGGATTCGATCAGGATCGAGTCAAAGCGGCCTTCTTTGGCCAGTGTGGCGACTTCCTGCATCAAATCCTCTCGCAACGTGCAGCAGATGCAGCCGTTGCTCATCTCGACCATCTTTTCCTCGGTGCGTGAGAGCTTCGCATCGCCGCTTTTGACGAGCTGGGCATCGACATTGACCTCGCTCATGTCATTCACGATCACGGCGACCTTGCGGCCTTCGCGATTGCGCAGGATGTGGTTGAGCAGCGTGGTCTTTCCAGCGCCGAGGAAGCCGGAAAGCACGGTGACGGGGAGTTTGGAGGTTTTCGTGTTCATGGGGAAAAAAATGAGGTTCACCGCACCTGCCGAAGGTTCTTGGGCCAGGGGTCGTCGAAGGGGCCGCCGGATTGCCAGTGGCGGATTTCGTCGCCGGTGCAGAAGCAGGTCTGGAGGTGGTGGAGGAAAATGGCGCGGTCGTGTTCGGTGCCGATGAGGGTGAGTTCGTTGAGGCGGTCGCCAAAGACGGGGTGGGTGCCTTGCATCCACTCGCGGAGCTGGGCGATCTCCTGCGGGAGGAGTTTGCCATCGGGATTTTTGACGAGCTCGGCCTTCCAGTAGGCCATGAGCTCCATTTCGATGCTGCCGCCGCTTTGATTCCACAGCAGCACCTCGCGCGGTCGTGAGGCGAGCCAGATGAAACCTTTGCTGCGAAGAATGCCGAGGCCGAGATGCTCGCGAAAGCAGGTCCAAAACCGTCGCGGATGCAGCGGTCGCTCGTCACGCACCACCGTGTGGCCGATGTCGTAGGCCTCGCTTTCGCCCAAATCGGTGTCGGGTAGGCCCTGCGAGAGCTTCTGAGCGCGTTCGAGGTCGAAACCGCCGACGTCGAGCCAATCAACCTCGGGCTTGCCATAGCTCGCGGTGAGCACGCGGGCCTCGGGATGCAGGATTTCGAGTGTTTTGCGCACGATGGCCAGATCGGCGGCGGGAACGCGTTCGGCCTTGGTGAGCACGATGGTGCTGGCGAACTGCAGTTGCTCCGCGAGCAGATTTTCCGCGCTGCGCAGCCCGCTGGCCTCGTTTTGCACCAAACGGCGCAGCAGGTCCGCACCGCCGCCGTGATCGGCAACGAGCGCCCGCGCATCGAGCAGCGTGATGAAGCCGTGCAACTCGAGCGAGGCATGCTGAAGCACGTCTTCAATGAGCGGCCACGGATGCGTGCTGCCGGAGGTTTCGATGATCAGATGATCCACATCCTCGCGAGCAGCGAAACTGGCCAGCGCCTCGCGAAAGGCCTCGCGTCGGCTGCCGCTGATGCTCCCGGCGTACAGACTAACGAGCGTGCCCTCGGCCTCGGACAGGCGCTCGGCCTCGCGGACGAGATCGCCATCGACTTCGAGGTCGCTCACGTCATTGACGAGCACGCCGAGCCGCCGTTGCGCGGGTGCTTCCCGCAGCATGCGCCGCAGGAGCGTGGTTTTGCCGGAGCCGAGGAAGCCGCAGAGGATGGTGACGCGCATTTAAGAAATGTGATCGCAGTTGGTTAAAATGCAAATCATTTGCGTTAAACAAAGAGCCAGTGCATGAATCCTTCTGCCATGAAAAAACTCTTCTCGAATCTGGGCACCACACTGCTGCTCATGGTCTCCATCTTCATCGGTTCCGCGCTTGGCTGGACTTCTAGCGATCTCGGTGGGCAGCTCGGCGGGTATGTCGATCCGTTGAACCTCGCTTTGGTGTCCGTGTTATTCTTTGAGGTCGATTTCTTGGCGATTCGGCATGGCGGCGGGCACTGGCGCTGCCTGTTGCTGGCCTGGGTGTGCAATTTCCTCATCATCCCGGTGCTCGGCTGGGGCATCGCCAGCCTCTTTCTCAGCGGCCAGCCGCTGCTCCTCACCGGACTGCTGATCTATTTCATGGCTCCATGCACGGACTGGTTTCTGGGATTCACGCGGCTGTCGCGGGGCAATACGGCACTAGGGACCGTGCTGCTGCCGGTCAACATGCTCTCCCAACTGCTGCTGTATCCAGTTTATCTCGGTCTGATGGTCGGACACCGCACGGGCGCAGATGTCATCACGCTGGGCGGCACGCTGTGGCAATGGTTCCTCGTGCCTTTCGCGGGGGCGGTGACAGCGCACGGGCTGCTGCGGCTGGCGCTGCCGTCTGCGTGGTTCGCCACGCTTCGCAAGCTGGCGGGGCGGCTGGTGCCAATGATCATCGCGCTGATGGTGGTGTGTGTCTTCGCGGCCAACATCAGCGTCATCCTGGAGCATGCGCTGGCCTTCCTCATGATCCTCGCGGCGGTGTTTGTGTTTTTTGTCCTCACCTACTTCCTCGCGGAGGCGGCGGTGCGGGTGGGCCGTCTGGCCTATCCTGAGCGTGCTCTTCTGACCATGACCACGGCGGCCCGCAATGCGCCACTGATGCTTGGCATCACCATGGCGGCGCTGCCCGACCAACCGCTGATCTACGCGGCGCTGGTCATCGGCATGCTGGTGGAGTTTCCCCATCTCACGGCGCTAAAACACCTGCTGCTGCGTCGTGCAGACGCGCCGCCAGCCGCTGCTCCAGGCATGCCTGGGATGGCAAAAGGCCCGCAGCAGACCTCTCCGGGCAATCTTGTGGCTCCGGGCCTCGCCAGAGCGTGACACGCCAATCACACCACCCACTTCAAGCGGATGAAACTTTCCCACAACGTCCTCATCGTCGGCGCGGGTCCAGCAGGGCTCGGTTGTGCGCTCGCGTTGCAGGCAGCGGGTGTCGAGGACGTGGTCGTCGTCGATGAAAAAGGCATCGGTGCCAGCTTCGAGGCCTGGCCGGAGCAGATGACGCTCCTCACGCCCTCCTTTCACTCGAACAACTTCGGCTTCGCCGATTTGAACGCCATCTCGCCCGAGACCTCGCCCGCCGATTTCCTCAACACGCAGCATCCCACCGGCAAAGACTACGCCCTCTACCTCCGAGCCATCGTGAAGCACTACGAGCTCAGCGTGGAGCCAAACGTGCGCGTCACCAGCCTGCGCCGCGTGCGCGATTCATTCGAGGTGCAGACCTCCAAAGGGCTGCGCACCGCGCGCTTCGTCATCTGGGCCGTCGGCGAATTCGCACGCCCCGATCTCGGCGGCATCGAAGGAGCCGATTTCGGCCTGCACAACAGCCGCGTGCGCGACTGGGAGCAGCTCGCGCTCACCGGCGATGTCTTCACGCTCATCGGCGGCTACGAGAGCGGCATCGACGCCGCCATCCAGCTCATGCAGCTCGGTAAAAAAGTGCATCTCCTCTCCCGCGGCCATCCCTGGGACAGCGACGATCCCGATCCCAGCCGCGCCCTCAGCCCCCGCACCCGCGACCGACTCAAAAACGCGCTGCTCGAAGCCCCCGGCACCATCCACTTCTACAAAAACGCCGAGGTCCTCGCCATCCGCCCCGTGCGCGGCGGATTCGAACTCGACGTGCGCGATGGCAAACCTTTCCGCAGCCCCACGCCACCCATCCTCTGCACCGGCTTCCGCAGCGCCATCGAACCTCTGCGCGACCTCTGGGAATGGAAAAAAGGCTCGCCCATCTTCAGCGAGGCCGCCGACGAATCCACGCTCACGTCCGGCCTCTTTTACAGCGGCCCCTCGTTGCAGCATCGCGGCATGCTGTTCTGCTTCATCTACAAATACCGTGCCCGCTTTGGCGTCATCGCCCGCGAGATCGCCGGACGTCTCGGCATCGACATCGGCGACGGGCTCGATCTTTGGAAACAACGTGGCTTCCTGCTCGACGACCTCAAATGCTGCTCCGACTGCCAATGCGCCGTCGAGCCCGAGGAAGACCATCAACTCAACCAACAAGCGGAGGTCATCGAATATGCTGTGGCGTCGTAAACCCCAAGAAGGCCCGCCGCTGGATACGTGCTTTTTCATCTGCCGTAGCCTCTTTGCCGAGAACCAAGGCATGGAGCTGATGGCATCTCTTCAAAACCGCACCTGCATGCCGACGCTGAAGCCGCGACCGGGCATGGGAGCCACGTCTTTGCGGAAGGAGGTGGCCTGGCGGGCGTCGGCGTCGAGGAGGTTGGTGGCTTGAAAGGTGAGGCTGACGTCGTAGCGGTCGTTTTTGAGGATCTGGTAGGTGAAGTCGGCGTTGATGAGGGTGTAGGGATCGGTGTAGCCCTCGCTGCGGAAGCCGCTGCGGAAGCGGTTTTGGTCAAAGGCGTAGCGCAGCTCGATGCCGCCGCTGAAGGGGCCGTATTCGCCCTCTAAACGACCGCCGAGATGCATGGGCGGCATGCGCGGGAGGTATTCGCGATCGTCTTCGTTCCAGCCGCGCACATAGTCGCCCATGAGCTTCAGGGTGAGGCGCTGGTGCTCGTGCTTGAGCAGGTGGGCCTCGA
>JBEIGR010000140.1:0-10750 GCA_040381795.1 Verrucomicrobiaceae bacterium
AAAGCTCCACAGCCTGCTGATCGCCTCTCCGGTGGTGCAGCGCCCCGCCCGCGCCTCCCCACGAGGCACCCAGATCGCCGCCCGCTCCTACCTCTACCAGCGCACCGCAAAGAAAGGCGTCTTCTAAACTAAATGGCAGTGGAGGTTAGGTGAGGGGAGGAACTAGCTTTTCCGAGCTTGTTGTCGCTCAGTAGAGCAGAAAGCTGATCTCGCTGTCCGTGAGCTGGGAGCTATCCTCGACGGCGAGGAGGGCCTCGGTGTGCAGGGAACTTTCCCAAGCGGCCTCGGTCTCGGCAGGGAGAGGCGATTCATCGAGAAGGATAGGAGCGGTCTCCAGCACGGGAGACTGGGCGATGCTCGTGGGCTGCTCCGGCTGCATGAAGACGAAGGCCAGCGCGAGAGCCGATGCGGCTCCACCGGCGAGGCTGAGGCCACCGAGAGCGGTGTTTTCCTGCCACCAGGCTTTCAGCGAGGCGAGCCAACCACGCTCCTGGGGCGTCTGGCGGGCGAGACGGAGGACGTTCTGGGTGAAATTCGGGCGCACCTGCACGTCCCGGGCCTGCTGGAGCAGTTGGCGGAGAGGATCTTGAGGTGAGAGCGGTTCCATGACGAATTTCAAAAACCGACGTGACGGCCTGAAGTTGCAAAAAAACTCAACCGGGAGGCCATTCGAGGCTGCGACCGGCCAAAAGATGGACGTGAAGATGCGGCACGGTCTCCCCGGCATCGCGGCCATGGTTGATGACGAGGCGGAAACCTTTGTCCCGAGCCTGGATGCCGAGTTTTTCGGCGATGCGGCCCGCCGCGAGCAGCAGAGCACCGAGCGTGGCCTGATCCTCCGGCACGGCCTCGCCGACACGCGGGATGAGCTTCTTCGGCACGATGAGGACGTGGATGGGAGCCTGCGGATGGATGTCGTTGAAGGCGGCGACGAGGTCGTCCTCATAGACGAGCGGCGCGGGGATCTCGCGATCGATGATTTTTTGGAAAATGGTCTTTTCGCTCATGTGAGGGCGATTCTAGGCGTGGTTTGAAGGGCTGGCAATGGCGGTGGAAAGACCGTGGTGGCAGTTATGAAAGAGCTGCCAGTGACGATCTGGCGGAGCAAAGTAGTCATCTCGCTCCGCGAGATGAAACGGGCGCATCGCCAAGCCAAGTGTTTTCGAGGTTAGGAAGCAGTGCGTGACTGCGCCAGCCTTTGGCTCATCTCGACGGAGCGAGATGGCTACTCTGCTGCCGCATCATTTGAGCGCACCAGATGGTCATCACACACGACCTGGCTTTTGAAAGCCTCAAACAAAAAGCGGCCCGGAATTGCTTCCGGGCCGCGGGTGGGGGTTTTGGGTTTTGATTCGCGAGGCGGGTTGGGTCGCCGCGCGGTCAAAGGGGGATGAACGAGTTGGAAAACTCGTTCTACGAAGCCTTACATCATGCCGCCGTGGTCGTGGGCGTGGCCGCCGTCGGCTTTCTCTTCCTTCGGAATGTCAGCGATGAGGCATTCGGTGGTGAGGAGGAGGCCGGAGATGGAGGCCGCGTGCTGGAGGGCGCTGCGGGTCACCTTGGCGGGATCGACGACGCCTGCCTTGATGAGGTCTTCATACTTGGCGGTGGCGACGTTGTAGCCGTGGTTGCCTTTGCCCTTCTTCACTTCGGCGACAATGAGAGCGCCTTCGACGCCCGCGTTGGCGGCGAGCTGACGGAGGGGAGCTTCGATGGCACGAGCGACGATTTCAGCGCCGGTCTTTTCGTCACCTTCGAGCTTGAGGTCGCCGAGGGCGGCCTGAGCGCGGATGAGGGCGACACCGCCCCCAGGAACGATGCCTTCTTCGACGGCCGCACGGGTGGCGTGCAGGGCGTCTTCGACGCGGGCTTTCTTTTCCTTCATCTCGGTTTCGGTGGCAGCACCGACGTTGATGACGGCGACGCCGCCGGCGAGCTTGGCGAGACGCTCTTGGAGCTTCTCACGGTCGTAATCGCTGGTGGTTTCGGCGATCTGGTTCTTGATCTGCTGAACGCGGCCCTGGATGGCATCGGTGGAGCCTTCGCCTTCGACGATGACGGTGTTTTCCTTGCCGATGGTGATGCGCTTGGCACGGCCGAGATCGGTGAGCTCGATGTTTTCGAGCTTGATGCCGAGGTCTTCGGTGATGCAGCGGCCGCCGGTGAGGATGGCGATGTCTTCGAGCATGGCTTTGCGGCGATCACCGAAGCCAGGAGCCTTCACGGCGACGATGTTGAGGGTGCCGCGCAGCTTGTTCACCACGAGGGTGGCAAGGGCTTCACCTTCGACGTCTTCGGCGATGATGAGGAGGGGCTTGCCGGAGCGAGCGACCTTCTCAAGCAGAGGCAGCATGTCCTTGAGGGAGCTGACCTTCTTCTCGTTGATGAGGATGTAGGCACCTTCGAGGTTGCACTCCATCGTTTCAGCGTTGGTGACGAAGTATGGGGAGAGGTAACCTTTGTCGAACTGCATGCCTTCGACGACTTCGAGGGTCGTTTCGATGGATTTGGCTTCTTCGACGGTGATCGTGCCTTCCTTGCCCACTTTGTCCATGGCTTCGGCGATGATGTTGCCGATGCTGGCGTCCCAGTTGGCGGACACGGTGGCGACCTGGGCCACTTCTTTGCTGTCCTTCACGGGGGTGGCGATTTTCTTCAGTTCGGCGACGAGGGCCTCGGTGGCCTTCATGATGCCGCGCTGGAGCGAGATCGGGTTGGCACCGGCGGTCACGTTGCGAAGGCCTTCGGCGTAGATGGCCTCAGCGAGCACGGTGGCGGTGGTGGTGCCGTCACCGGCGATGTCGGAGGTCTTGGAGGAGACTTCCTTGATGAGTTGGGCGCCCATGTTTTCATAGGGGCAGGGAAGTTCGATTTCCTTGGCCACGGTGACACCGTCTTTGGTGATCGTGGGGGAGCCGAATTTCTTTTCGAGGATGACGTTGCGGCCAGCAGGGCCGAGCGTGGCCTTCACGGCCTTAGCGAGCTTGGTGACGCCGCGGAGCAGCGCCTGACGGGCGGTTTCGTCGAAGTGGAGTTGTTTAGCCATGGTATGGGTAAGAGTTTAAAGTTTGAGGTTTAAAGTTTGAGAGGGGATTAACCAAGGATGCCGAGGATGTCGGTTTCATTGATGATGAGGAGGTCGTCACCGGCGACTTTGACTTCGGTGCCGCCGTATTTGGAGATGAGGACTTTGTCGCCCTTCTTCACGGTGAAGAGGGTGGTCACGTCCTTGCCTTCGTCATCCTTGCCGGTGCCGAGGGCGAGGACTTCAGCCTCCTGGGGTTTTTCTTTGGCGGTGTCAGGCAGGAAGATGCCTCCGGCGGTTTTTTCTTCGCTGAGGGAGCGCTTCACGAGGACGCGGCGGCCGAGCGGGGTGATGGTGTTAGCCATAGTGTGTGCTGGGTGTGTTTGGGTTGGTTGTGTTTGTTTGTCTGACCGACTCCCGGCCCTGCCACGAGAGTGTTTGTGAACGGGGGCGGTGGTCGGTCGGAATTGTTGGGGGAAGTGGGATTACTTGTCCTTGTCCACGACTTCGAAATCCGCATCGACGACCTTGCCTTTGTCCTGGGACTTCGGCTCGGCGGCGGCGACATCGGGCCCTGCACCGCCCATGTCGGGCATGCCACTGGCACCGGGGGCGCCGGCTCCTGCGGCGGCAGCGGCTTGGTAGGCGGCGGCGAAGAGTTTTTCGATCTCTTCGGTCTGGGATTTCATCGCATCGGTGTCGTTGGCGTCGATGGCAGACTTGAGGGTGGTGAGCTTGTCCTTGATAGGGGTGAGCTGCTCGGCGGGGACCTTGCCTTCCCACTCCTTCATGGTCTTCTCGATCTCGTAGCAGAGGCTGTCGGCCTTGTTCTTGACCTCGACGCCTTCTTTGCGTTTGCGGTCTTCTTCGGCGTGCTCTTCGGCATCACGCTTGGCCTTCTCGATCTCGTCGTTGCTGAGACCGGAGCTGCCTTGGATGGAGATTTTCTGCTCCTTGCCGGACACTTTTTCCTTGGCGGAGACGTGGAGGATGCCGTTGGCGTCGATGTCAAAGGTGACCTCGATCTGGGGCTGGCCACGGGGCATCGGTGGGATGCCGTCGAGCTTGAAGGTGCCGAGCGTTTTGTTGTCGCGGGACATCGGACGCTCGCCCTGGAGGACGACGATCTCGACGCCGGGCTGCTGATCGGCGTAGGTGGAGAAGATTTGGCTGTGCTTCTTCGGGATGGTCGTGTTGCGGGCGATCATCGGCGTGGCGACTCCGCCGGCGGTTTCGATGGAAAGCGTGAGCGGCGTCACGTCGAGCAGGAGCACGTCTTTGACATCGCCTTTGAGCACACCGCCCTGGATGGCGGCACCGATGGCGACGACTTCATCCGGGTTCACGCCCTGATGCGGATCTTTGCCAGCGAGCTTGCGGGCGGTCTCGACAACCTTCGGCATGCGAGTCATGCCGCCGACGAGGACGAGTTCGTCGATCTTGCTGGCGTCGAGCTTGGCAGCAGCGAGGCAGTCCTTCACCGGCTTGATGGTGCGCTCGAAGAGGCTGTCCGTGAGCTGCTCCATCTTGGCCCGCGTGAGCGTCTTCATGATGTGCTTTGGCCCGGTGGCATCGGCGGTGATGAAGGGGAGGTTCAAATCAAAGCTCTGGCTGGAGCTGAGGGCGATTTTGGCCTTTTCCGCTTCTTCTTTGATGCGCTGAAGGGCATCCGGCTGGCCGCTGAGGTCGATGCCGCTGTCGGTTTTGAATTCGTTAACGATCCAGGTGATGAGCGTGTTGTCCCAGTCATCGCCGCCGAGGTGGGTGTCGCCATCGGTGGCGAGCACTTCGAAGACGCCGTCGCCGATCTCGAGCACGCTGATGTCGAAGGTGCCACCGCCGAGGTCATAAACGGCGACTTTTTCGTCCGACTTGCTCTCCAAACCGTAAGCGAGGGCAGCGGCGGTCGGTTCATTGATGATGCGGCGCACATTGAGGCCAGCGATCTCACCAGCAGCCTTCGTGGCATTGCGCTGGCTGTCATTGAAGTAAGCCGGGACGGTGATGACGGCCTCGGTGATGGTTTCGCCGAGTTTGGCTTCCGCGTCAGCCTTCAGCTTTGCGAGGATCATGGCGCTGACTTCCTGCGGGGAGTAAGTTTTGGCCTCGCCGCCGACTTCGACCTGCACATGGGCGTCACCATTGCTGGCGGGGACGATCTTGTAAGGCATGCGCTTGTCGGCCTCGGTCAGCTCGGTGAATTTGCGGCCCATGAGGCGCTTCACGGAGAAGACGGTGTTGCGGGGATTCGTCACCGCCTGGCGCTTTGCGGCCTGGCCGACGACACGCTCGCCGCTTTTGGTGAAAGCGACGACGGAGGGCGTGGTGCGGGCGCCTTCGCTGTTTTCGAGCACCGTGGCCTTGCCGCCTTCGAGGACGGCCATGCAGGAATTCGTGGTGCCGAGGTCAATGCCGAGGATTTTGCTCATGATGTGTGTTTGGGGAAAAAGTGAAGTGGATGGTTTTGGTGCTCTCCCCTTGGCTGAAAGCGTGCCAAGTACCCCAGACGGCGCTGGAGACCTTGATTTCACGAGATTCCAGCGTTTTGAGGCCGCTAAATTCCGAAGTGCCAAAGGCTCAAAAAGCGGCCCAAAGTGCCAGCGAATGGCACAGTTGGCTGGCACTTGGCACTTTGAGGCCGCTCACAGCGCCTCTTTGAGCAAGCAGGCCAGATCGTGGCTGGCGGCCTGGCCGACTTCGACGACTTCGGCGTGGTGCAGGGTCTGCGATTTCAGGCCAGCGGCCCAGTTGGTGAGCATGGAAAGGCCAGCCACCTCCATCCCGAGTGCCCTCGCCTGAATGGCCTCCGGCACGGTGGACATGCCGACGGCATCGGCGCCGAGGGTGCGGAGCATGCGGATCTCCGCCGGGGTCTCATACTGCGGTCCGAGCAGTGCGGCATAGACGCCCAAGTGAAGCGTCAAACCAAGCGACGAGGCCGCAGCGAGGAGTTTTTGCCGAAGCGAGAGGCTGTAGACCTCGCTCATGTCGTGAAAATGCGGCCCACCGAGCAGGGGCGTGGTGCCCTGGAGGTTCAAATGATCGGTGATGAGCATGAGGCCACCGACGTGGAAGGATTCATGAATCGCCCCGGCGGCATTCGTGAGGATGACACGCTTTACGCCGAGCTCGTGCATGAAGCGGATGCTGGCGGTGACTTCGTGGGCCGTGAGTCCTTCATAAAGATGGCGGCGGCCCTGGGCGAGCAGGATGGGCTTTCCTCGATGCCGTCCCAAGACGAAGCGTCCCGCATGCCCCGGCACGGTGGAGGCGCTGAGACCGGGCACCTCGGCATACGAAACCTCCGCCTCGATGCCAAATGCCTCGGCGACGCTACCGAGACCCGAGCCGAGCACGATGGCCGTTTCCGGGCGGGCGTTTTGGAAGGTGGCGAGCATACGGTGACTAGGTGCGAGGTTCGTTACGTCTTCAAGGCATCTGCGGCGGCGGCTTCGAGAGGGCGGGAGCCATCACCGCCGAGTTTTTCGTCGAGGGCTTCGAGGCGGTGAATGAGATCAGCGAGGTGCTTGCGAGGGTACATGCCACCAGCGGCCTCGCAGAAGTGGGTGCGGCAGCCGAAGGGGCGATGCGCATAAACAGTGCAGCGGCCATCGCGGCCGAGCAGTGGGCAGGCACCCTCGGGGTGAGCTTTGAGCTGGGTGCGGCCACTGGCGCGGATGCCTTTGGCGAGGAACAAAGCCTCGCCGAGGGTGAGGAGCGGCGTTTTTCCCGTGAGGCGGAAATGGCAGCAGCCACTGCGGAGCTGGCAATCACGCGGGAGGGGGCGGCGCTCGATCTCGGCATAGATAGCCTCGATCTCCGCCGCGAAAGGGGCGGGCGCTGGGCGGGAGGAGGGGCGGCGGGACATGCGGTGGGCTGAAATGAGCCGAAGATGGCGGCAAGCGCATCATTTTTGCTGTCCGGACAATTGAAGTTTGAGAAATTTCCGTTTCGCCGCCATCTTTCCGCACGCAGCACGCCGGACGAATCTCGTCGGCTGCCGCTCCCACCCCCCCGCCACCTCCTCCCCGCCGCCTTTGCATGAGCCTGCCTGAAATCGCCGGACATGAACTCCAGGATCTCGTGGGGAGCGGACGCTGCGGAGCGGTTTACCGGGCTTCCGCCGCCAATGGCAAGGCCTGCGCCGTCAAAGTCTTCAGCTCGATGGCGGTCAATCGGAAGGCGCTCTCCACCGCCTTCCGCGCGGTGCAGCAGATGCCACACCACCGCGGCGTGCTGCCGGTGGATAGCTTTAGCTTTGAAAAGAGCCCGTACTACTGCGTCATGCCGCTGGTGGGCGTGATGACAAAGGACAGCGCCGGCCGCCGCCAATGGCAGACGCCCACGCTGGAGTCTCTCTGCTCGGGCCTGCCGCCGGATCAGGCCTGGCGGCACATTTATGAGATCGCCGATGCCCTCGCCTGGCTGCATAAGCACGGCCTGCCGCATGGCAATCTGCGCCCCTGCAATGTGCTACTGGAAGATGATGCGGAGTCCTCGATCCGGCTGGCGGATGTGGCTCAGGGCTGGGTGGGCGGCATTCATCACCTGGAGCTCACGGATCATTTCATCCACCTCTGCCCGGATCAGATCGAGAACCCGGACGGCGTCTTCGCCGGTTACGGCTCCTCGTGGGATGTGTATGCCTTTGGCGTCATCGCCTATCGTTTGCTCACGGGCACGCTGCCGAGAGCGGCGACGGCCTGGCAGGAGCAGCTGAACATCGCCCAGCAGCAGGCGGCCACTGGGCATGCGTATTCGGTGAATGGTGCCGCTTTGCTCTCCGCCGTGCGATCCCAGCCGAAGATCGTGTGGCCACGCCCCGCCCAATCCAAATGGGAAGAACGCCGCCGGAACATCATCGAAAGGGCTCTCGACCTGAACGCCTCCGCTCGCTGGAGCGATGTGCGGGAGATAGTGCGGGAGTTTGAGGTGCTCGAAAGCGATTACCTCCTCGAGGAATCCCGCGAGCAGACCATTCAGGAGCGGGTGAAGCAGGCCAAGAAGATGCTCGTGCTGCAATCGACCGCCATCGTGCTGCTCTCCGCGCTGTTGCTCGCCACGATCTACGGCTTTGTCACGCTGCGCCGGGCTCAGAAAGCCGAGCTGACGATCCAAAACATCAACGACGTCCACAAAGTGGAGATCGATGCCCGCGAGGGCCGCATCGCCACAGTCACCAGTGAGCGAGACATCGTCCGTCAGGCCAAGGCCACGGCGGATTCGAACCTCCAGCACTCGCAAAACGCCGTCGATCAATTCCTCACGCAGCTCCTGCAAACGCCCACCGGCAATGCCGTGGAGGCCGATTTCTCCCGCGAACGCCTCCAGGACGCGCTGAACTTCTGCATGCAGGGCCTGCCCGCTTTGGAAGCCGATCCCGCCCTCGGCGTCGAGCGCCTGAGAGCCTACGGTAACATCGGCCAGGTCCACATCCGCCTGCGTGATACCGCCAAGGCCGTCACCTACCTCACGAAAGCCCGCGAGCAGGCTGCCGAACTCATCAAGAACGGCAAAGAAAGCACTCAGGGGCCGCTGCATCAGCAGTGGTTCGGCCGCTACAGCCTGCTGCTCTCTGACATCCGTGCTCGCGAAGGCCGCCACAGCGAATCCCTTGCCCTGCTTCGCGATGCCACGACGAATCTCGAAAGCGGTCTCGCCGCCGATCCGAAGAACCGCCTCGCCCGCAACGAATGTGCCCGCGCCTCGCTGGAATTTGGCCTGCGCAGCCTGCGCAATGGCGACACCGCCGATGCCGAGACCGCCTTCGCACGCATCCCCGTGGTGCTCGATCCACAGATCATCGGTGCGGATCTCGGCAACGACGAGAAATTCATCATCGCCCGCGCCAAATTCGCCAAAGGCATCAGCCAGCGAGACGCCGGCAAGGCCGAGGAAGCTCTCAACACCCTCATCGATAGCGTGAAGGACATGGGCGAACTCGTTCTCGGCAGCAGCCCACGAAATCAAGATCAGGCGCTGCTGCTCGCTGAGGCCTACACCGAACTCGCCGAGCTCATCGCGAAGAATTTCAGCGGAGCCGATGCCAAAGAAGCGCACAACCAAGCTGTGCCCATCCTTTTGGAACTCAACCGCCTTCTCCCGGATTGGGCCGAGGTGAAGTATCTCCTCGCCCGCAACTACGGCGCCCTCGCCGCCCTCTCGCGTGATGCCGGCCAGCCCAGTGAAGCCAGCAAGAAGAAGCAGGACGCCATCCTGCTCGTGAACGAGATCCTCGCCGACGACAAGACGAACGCCCGCTACCAATTCCTCCTCGCCAAGCTGCGTGGCGAATATGCCGAGATCGTGGCGGACCTCGGTAAAGCCGCCACCGCGCTGCCCATCGCCAAACAAGCCGTTGAACTCCTTCAAACCCTCATCGCCGGGCAGAACGACACCAAGCTCACCCCCGAGCGGAAGATGTGGGAAAGCCAGCTCGCCCAGCTTCACGGCGTCCTCGGCCACTCCAGCGAAGCCGCTGGGCAAAAACCCGCCGCTCGCGAGTCCTTTAAAAGCGCCATCGCCATCTGGGAAAAGCTCGCCACCTCCTCCGCGAATGATGAGGTGGTGCAAACCTCGCTCACCTGGAGCAAGGACCGTCTCGCCCGCCTGAAATGAGCCTCGCAGAAAAACAGCGCCAGCTCATCGAGGATCTGAATTTGATCCCAGACGTGCAGGAGCGGCTCTCCGCCCTCACCAGCTACGCCTCCCGCATGCGCCTCGATCCTGCGCAGCAACTTGAAGCCAACCTCGTCCTCGGCTGCGTCTCCCGCGTTTGGCTGTACGGTGAGCTTCGCGATGGCCTCACGCGCTTCGATTGCGAAGCAGAATCACCGATGGTCAAAGCCCTCGCCGCCGTCCTGTGTGATTTTTACAGCGAGGCCACGCCCGCTGAGGTCATCGAAGTGGAGCCTGATCTCTGGCAGCAATGCCACTTCACCAAAATGCTCACTCCCACCCGCCTCAACGGCCTCGCTAATGTGCGGCGCCTGATTCGTGAGAAGGCAGCGAGCTGGGTGTGAGACATGATCCTCATCCAAAGGAGTCACTTCGGCGTCCGACAGCCAATCCTTTTCAACCACAGAGACACGATGGGCACAGAGGTCTGAAAAAGCATTTCTCTGCGCCCATCGTGCCTCTGTGGCCCAACTTTCCCTCCGAAACGGCGGAAGTTCGTCAGAAGGAAATCTTTGCCTCCTCTGCCTCTTTGCTCCTCTGCGGCAAAAAACGAGGGTTCGAAAGGCGGGTTAGGATCAAGGTCTTGATTTCCGTAGTTCCACCATCGCTTCCGCCAGGCCTTTGCCAATGCCGCCGAGTATCTTCGCGGAGCCGAGATAGTGAAATTCAAGGTTCGAAACGCCTTTTTCCAAAACGAGGCGTTCACGCTCGCTCAGCGTTTCGAGCCGCAGTTTCTCCAGGAGAGCTCTCTCTTCCGCAGGCTTCAGTTTTTGTGCTTTGGCCTTCTCTTTGACCGCGTTCTCCTTGGCGCGAGCGAGTGTCAGCTCGCGATCCCAATACGTCTCGGTGCGAATGGCGACGACGTTGCCTTGAAACTCAGGCATCTCAGCCGGAGCGGCCATCGCCGCACGAAAGTGGTCGTGCGTGGCCTGATAGCGCTTCTGCTCAGGTAAATACTCGGCAGTGGGGCCTCCAACACCCATCACGCCGATGACGAAAGGCAGCTTTGGCGTGTTCAGATTATTGCGCACATCGCGGATGAAGTGC
>JBEIGR010000141.1:0-10730 GCA_040381795.1 Verrucomicrobiaceae bacterium
CACCGATGGTCGCAAAGAACTCACCGCCTTCCTCTCCACCGACGACGGCAAGACCTTGTCCGGCAGCCTACTGCTCGACGAACGCACCAACGTCTCCTACCCCGACATCGCGCAGGCTCCGAACGGCGACATCTACATCCACTATGATCGCGAGCGCACCGGCGCAGCAGAGATCCTCTTTGCCCGCTTCCGCGAGGAGGACGTGCAAGCCGGTAAACTCATCAGCAAAGACGCCGCGCTAAAGAACCTCGTCAAAAGCAAGCTGGGGATGAATCACGGCTCAAGCGGCAAGTAACTCTCTCTTTTGTCTTCCATCATGAAACTCGCCCTCACGCTCATCACCTCCCTACTGCTTGCTCCGCTGACGGGTGCAGACGGCCTTTAATGATGAGCCGGGGGACGTGCCAACTCAATGTTGGCCGCGCAGGCGATATTCGCGGGGTGTCTCGCCGACGAGCTTTCGGAACTCGCGGGTCATGTGACTTTGATCACTGTAGCCGCAGCTCAATGAAATCTCAGATAGCGATCGCGCTGAACTTACGAGGGCGCGGCACACGGCGTTGATGCGGACACGGCGGAGATAGGTCATTGAAGAACAGCCAAGCGTGTGGTGAAACTGGCGCTCAAAGGAACGGCGGCTCATGCCCGCAGTGGAGGCGAGAGTTTCGACGCTGATCTTTTCGCTGTAGTGCGCTCGGATGTGTTCGAGCGCGCGGTTGAGTTGCGGATCGCCGAGCACAGGGGTATCCACGCGACCGGCGCGGGCGTTGATACCGGCGACGCCGATGATACGCCCGGCTTCATCCCATAGCGGGAACTTGTGGGTGACATACCATTCGAGGGTGAAGTCCTCCTTGAGCACCATTTCGTAGTGATTGAGCAATGGCTCGCCGGTGCGCATCACCTGCCGGTCGCCGTCGAGGAAGACCTCCGAGAGATGCGGCGGGAAGAAATCGGTATCGGTTTTGCCGATGACTTCGTCCTTGGTGCGGCAGCCGAGCATGGCGACGAAGCCGTCGTCGCACATCATCCATCGGCTGTTCACGTCTTTGATGAAGACGTTCACGTCCGGGATGCTGCTGACGAGTTGCAGGTAGAAATCGCGCGGCCGGATTTGCGCGGCGAAACGCTGGACGTCGCCCTCGGTTTTCGGGGTGTTTTTGGGTTTGGCCATGAAAACGTGTTGGCGGGATTGTTCCAAAATACGTCGTGGCCCTTCAAGATGTTTCCGGCCGCAAGTCCTACCATGAGAGCGATGAAAAGTTCCTCCAACACAGGATTCTCGATGAAACGGCCCGTCACTATCTTTACTGGGCAGTGGGCTGATCTGCCTTTCGAGGAGATGTGCCGTCAGGCGAAGTCCTTCGGCTACGACGGGTTAGAGATCGCCTGCTGGGGAGATCACTTCGATGTCAAACGGGCGTTGGCGGAGGATGACTACGTTCAAGGGCGCTGGGAAATCCTCTCACGGCACGGTCTAACTGCGGTGGCCCTTTCCAATCACCTCGTCGGCCAGGCGATCTGCGACCGTGGTGATGACCGGTATCAGGCCATCCTGCCACCGGATGTCTGGGGCGATGGCGATCCCGAAGGGGTGCGCCAGCGAGCCGCGCAACGCACCATCGAGACCGTCCGCGCCTGTCGCAAATTCATGGACGCACGGCCAGAGCCACTGCCGTTCACTCCCTCGGTAGTTGGTTTTATCGGTTCCTCGATCTGGCATGCCTTTTACGCTTTTCCGCCCACGACGCAGGATTGGTGGCAGCGGGGTTACGAAGACTTCGCGCGGCGTTGCCTGCCTATTCTGGAGGTGTGCGAGGAGATGGATGTCAACTTCGCCCTTGAGGTGCATCCTACCGAGGTTGCCTTTGATCTGGTCACTTGCCAGCGGGCGATTGACGCGGTGAATGGCCATCGGCGTTTCGGTTTCAATTTCGATCCCTCCCATCTTGGTTACCAAGGCGTGGACTATGTGCGACTGCTGCGCGACTTCGCTGCGCGCATTTTTCACGTCCACGTCAAAGACGCATGGTGGGGCAAGGGGGACGGCAGCGTCGGTGTCTTTGGCGGTTACACGGACTGGAATGATCCGCGACGCTTCTGGGCCTTTCGCTCGCCAGGACGCGGAGACATCGACTTTGAGCGCATCATCTGCGCGCTTCATGACATCGGCTACACAGGGCCGCTATCAGTGGAGTGGGAAGATGCGCGGATGGAGCGCGCCCACGGTGCCACCGAGGCCTGCGCTTTTGTCCGTCGGCTCGATTTTCCGCCCTCGGAGATCGTCTTCGACCAGCAATTCAACAACACCAACCAAGGTCGATAACCGCAGCACCTTTCACCGAACTCGTCGCCATGCCCTGTTCATCTCATCTCAAACTCCTTTGCGCCATGATGGTGTTCACGGTGCAGGCATTTCCGTGCCGCGCGGACGATGGGGTGGCGTTCTTCGAGAAGCGGATTCGTCCAGTGCTGGTAAAGCATTGCTACGAGTGCCACAGCGCGGAGTCGAAGAAGCTGAAGGGCGGACTGCGGGTCGATTCGGTGGCGCACTTGTTCCAAGGCGGCGATTCGGGGCCGCTGCTCGTGAAGGGTCGGGCAAAGGAGAGTCTGATCATCGAGTCGCTGAAGTATGAGTCGGGCGAAATGCCGCCGTCCGGAAAATTGCCGGACGCGATCATCGCGGACTTTGAGCGCTGGATCGAGTTCGGCGCTCCCGCTCCGCAGGATGCAGTGGTGCCGACGGTCGCGGCACCGAAGAAGATCGACTTCAACGCCGCACGGAAGCATTGGGCTTATCAGCCGCTGAGGACAACGTCGGTGCCGAAGGCTGCACCGAGCGTTGCGTGGGCAAAGCGTGATCTCGATTATTTCATCTTCGAGAAGCTCGCAGCGAACAAACTGCACCCTTCGCCGCAGGCTGAGGCGACTTTGCTGCTGCGGCGCGTGAGTTTTGATCTGACGGGGTTGCCGCCGAGCTACGAGGATGTTGTGCGTTTCGTCGCCGATCCCAGCGATGAGGCTTATGCGGCGTATGTCGGGAAGCTGATGGCGTCGCAGGCCTACGGCGAGCATTGGGCGCGGCAGTGGATGGACGTGGTGCGTTACGCGGATACGAACCCGACCTCGGAAGGCTCGAACAAACCGGAGCCTTTTGCCTTCGGCTATCGCGACTGGATGATCGACGCGATGAATCGGGACATCCCTTATGACCGCTTCATCCAGTATCAACTCGCCGCAGACTCCATGGGTGCCGAAGGCGCGGAGCATCTTGCGGCGCTTGGGTTTGTGTCGCTCGGTTTGACGTATCACAAAGACCTGAACCTCGATCGCGATGTGATCGAGACGCTGGCGATGGATGACTGGGATGACCGCGTGGACACGCTGAGCCGCGGGATTCTCGGGCTCACGGTATCTTGCGCGAGGTGCCACGATCACAAATTCGATGCGATCTCGCAGGCGGACTATTACGGATTGGCCGGCGTGTTCGCGAGCGTGCGCGGAGTCCGGCAGGTTTTGAATGCGGGCGATACCAAGGAGCTTGAGACGAAGCTAGGCGAATCCCAGCGACTAAAGGAGGAGTCGTTCAAGCTTCGCGACAAAGACCCCAAACGCGAAAAGGAACTCGATCAAGAATCCTCGCAGATCTTGAACGCCGTCGTCAATGAGTATACGGGAAAGGCGGTCTTCGCTTTGGAGGAAGGCGGAACATGGTATGACCGTGGCGATGCCAAGACAGTGCCGGTGTTCCGTCGGGGAGAGATGCGCGACCTGCCGGTTTACGCGCGCGGCTCGGTGCAAAGTCCGGGCGCGGCAGTTCCGCGCCGTTTCCTGCAATTGTTCACTGATGGGAAGGCGGTGCCTTTTGCCCACGGCAGCGGTCGTCTTGAAATGGCGGAGGGTTTGTTCTCGAAAAGCACCGCGCCACTCACGGCGCGCGTGATCGCGAATCGGATGTGGGGCTGGCATTTCGGACAGCACCTCGTTTCGACGCCGAGCGATTTCGGCGTGATGGGAGATCCGCCGACGCACCCGGAGTTGCTCGATTATCTAGCGGGCTTTCTCATCGCGAATCGCTGGTCGCTCAAAGCGCTGCATCGCGAGATCGTGCTATCGGCCACTTATCGCCAGAGCGCGCAGACCCCGCCGGATGCGGCAGTGCGCGACGGAGCCAACCGCTTTTTCTCCCACTACCCCGTGCGCCGCTTGTCGGCGGAGCAGTATCGGGACTCGATCTTGAAGTCGGCGGGTTCACTCGCCGACGCACAGACGCGCGGAAAGGGATTTGACTGGTCGCGCGCCCAGATGGGGGACGCGACCCGCCGCTCGGTCTATGCGAAGCTCAATCGCCCGGCCCTGCCGACTTACCTGATTCAGTTCAACTTTCCCGATCCGATGCTGCATAGTCCCGGGCGAATGTCGGCCACCAGCGCGACGCAGAACCTGTTTCTTTTGAACGCGCCTTTCATGACCGACATCGCCAAGCGCATTGCTTCCCGGCTGCGCAACAAGACGGACGAAGAGTTCCTCGGGCAGGCATTTCGCACCCTCTTCCTACGCGAGCCGGACACCTCTGAGCGGAAGCGTTATCTCGCCCAACTCCGCGACTGGAAACGGAGTTCCGACCAAGCGGAAGCCAGCCTCATTCACGCGCTCCTCATCACCAACGAATACCTCTACCTTCGCTAAAATCATGAACCTCAATCGCAGACAATTTCTTGGCCACACCTCTGCGTGGGGCCTGTGCGGTCTTGGCCACCAACTTACCGCCCTTGCGGATGGATCGGCCACCGCAGGCAACCCGCTCCCGGCATGGCAGAGTCACGCGCCACGGGCGAAGCGAGTCATCTTCCTTTTCATGAATGGCGGCCCCTCGCACCTGGACCTGTTCGACCCGAAACCCGCGCTGAAAAAATACGCCGGTCAGCGCCCCGGCTCTGTGGACATCCGCACCGAGCGCAAGACTGGCGGGTTGCTGCCTTCGATTGCGGAGTTTCGCCCGCGTGGAAAATCCGGAGTCGAGGTGAGCGACCTGCTCCCGTGGACGAGCAAGGTGATCGACGACATTTGCGTGATTCGCTCAGTCTATGGCCCGATCCCCACGCATACGCCCGCGTCGAATTTTATGCACTCCGGCAATATCGCCCTCACCCGTCCTTCCATTGGTTCGTGGGTCAATTACGGTCTTGGCTCTGAGAATAGCGACATGCCGGGCTTCATCGCACTCGCCCCTGGAGGCGGACCCAATGCGGGCGGTGCCACCTTATGGCGCAGCGGATTTCTGCCCGGCCAGTATGGCGGCACGCACATTGATCATTCGCAGAATAAGCTCACCGACATGGTGCCGAACGCGCAGCGCACCCAGGGCGATCCGCGAATGCAACTCGACCAACTCAAGCTCGTGACGGCAGCCAATGGTGCCCTCGATCAAAGCTTCGGATTTGACCCCGCCTTCGCCGCGCGCACAAAGACCATGCAGACCGCCTACCGGATGCAGACGCAGGTGGGCGGCATCTTTGATCTCGATCACGAAAGCCCGGAAATCCTCGCCGCCTATGGTCCGGGCAAGTTCGCCAAAGGCTGCCTCCTCGCACGTCGGCTCGTCGAAAGTGGCGTTCGTTACGTGCATCTCTACTACGACGGGGGGCAGCCATGGGATCACCACGGCAACATTGCCAAGGCTCTGCCCGTGGAAGCACGCAACATCGATCAGGCCACCTACGCACTCATCACCGACCTGAAACAACGCGGACTGCTCGACGACACACTCGTCATTTGGGGCGGTGAATTCGGCCGCACGCCCGTGTCCGAAGGCGGCAACGGCCGCGATCACAATCCCTTCGGCTACACCATGTGGATGGCCGGCGGCGGCATCAAGGGCGGCATGGCTTACGGAGCCACCGATGAGTTCGGATTCAAAGCCGTCCAGGACCGCGTTAGCGTCCACGACATTCACGCGACCATCCTGCACCAGTTGGGGATCGACCACGAAAAATTCACCTACCGCTATAGCGGCCGCGACTTCCGCCTCACGGATGTGCATGGCGCGGTGATCCACAAGATCCTCGCATGACAAGAGATGCCCACCACGCCGGGCAGCCAAGACGCCCACGACTACGCCCACGACTACGCCGAGCGCATCCGCGAGCGATTGCCGCGTCGGCTTCAAGAGTTGCGCTAAGGCTTGGATCACTTTCGTCGCCTATGTCAGGATCTACATGCATCAGGTCATTCTTTCAATTCAGAGAGCACGGTTCCCGACGTTTCTTTAGAGGCAGTCTATTAATGAAAACCTATCTCCATTCTTCAGCCGCGCTGCTGGGTCCTCAGGCCAAAGCTAAAGTGCCATGGCCTACTTACATGACTGCTTTGCTGGCAGTCGGAGTTTCCACGAGGATTCCGGCGGGACTGGCGTAATTTTGACTCCCCCCATAACCTGATGAGCTACATTTCGATCCCCCGCGAGCCGATGTCGCGCCGAGCCGCCCTGCGCGGTCTCGGAGCCACCATCGCGCTGCCGTTTCTCGATGCCATGATGCCAAGCGCGCGTGCCGCGCAGGGCAAGGCGTTCCCGACACGTCTCGGCGTGGTCTTCATGCCTAACGGTGTGCGTCAGGACTGCTGGACGCCCGAGGGCGAGGGCTCAGGCTTCAAGTTCTCTCCCGTGCTGCAACCGCTGGAGCGGCATCGCGAGCATGTGAATGTGCTCACGCAGCTCGGGCACGCGAACTGTCAGGGCGGTGATGGTCACTACGCGAAGACGGCGAACTGGCTTACCGGCACCACAATTGAAAAGACGACGGGCAAGAACCTGCGCTGCGGCGTGAGCATGGATCAGGTCTTCGCTCAGCAGGCGGGCGGGCTTTCACGTTTCCCTTCCCTCGAGTTGGGCACGGAGCCCGTGATGACGGGCGTGGATTTCAATGTGAACTACACGATGCTCTACGGCTCGCACATCGCGTGGCGCACGCCCACCTCGCCGCTGCCGCCGGAGATCAATCCGCGCTCGGTGTTTGACCGCCTCTTCCGTGAGACTGCGGATCAGCGCAAGGCATCGGCCCTGGAGAACAAGAGCGTGCTCGATCTGGTGCTGGCCGATGCGAAAGCCCTGCGTGGCCGCGTGGGTAGCGATGATCAGCGTCGGCTGGACGAATACCTGGAGAGCATTCGCAGTGTGGAGCAGCGCATCGAGGCGGACATCGCACGTGTCGCCAGTGGTGAGAACCTGGACCCGCTGGCAAAGGATGCGATCACGAAGCTGGATGAGCGCATCAAAGCCGCCATGGCGCAGCAAAAGGACCCCGGCGGCTGGCTGCGGCTGGATCACACCGAGCACTCGCGCCTGATGATGGAACTGATGACGCTCGCCTTCTGGAGCGACAGCACGCGCGTGAGCACCTTCATGTTTGGCTGGGCCGTGAGCGGCAAGAACTTCACCTTCCTCGATGGCGTGAAGCACGGCCATCACGAGTGCTCGCACCATGAGAACAAGGCGGAGAAGCTTGAGGAATACCAGAAGATCAACACCTGGCATGTGGAGCAGTTCGCGCATCTGGTGGATCGCATGAAGTCCATCAAGGAGGGCGAAGGCACGCTGCTGGATCACACGCTGCTGCTTTTTGGTTCCAGCATGAGAGACGGCAACGCCCATAGCCCGAAGAACCTGCCGCTCGTGCTTGCCGGCAACGGCGGCGGGCTGGCGGGTGGACGTCACCTCGTGAGCAGCGCGGACACGCCAATGTGCAATCTGTTCCTCTCGATGCTGCAGCTCGGCGGGGCGAAAGCGGAGCGCTTTGGCGACAGCACCGGACCTCTGAAGGGCCTGGTGTAATCCATCACCAGCCCAGCAGCTTCGCCAGATGCGTGGCGAGCACCGTGCCTGGTTGCCTCACGTGCTCTGCCTGCTTCGCACCGCTAAAGCCGCCGTCCATGCAACAGGTTATTCTTTCTATTCGAAGTGCGTGGCTTCCGCCAATCCTTTGGAGACAGTCTATTCATGAAAGCCTTTTTCCATTTTCAACGACTCACGCTTCCACTGCTGTCAGGCGCTGGTGTGCTGGCGCTGTTTGCGGCTTCTGCCGCAGCTGCCACGCCGGTGGACCAGGCCAGCCTGGCCTTTGAAAAGGAACTGCTGCCCATTGTGCAGGACCGCTGCATGGACTGCCACGATGCCGAGATGAAGAAGGGTGATGTGGACTTCGATTTGCTGCTCAAGCCAGGTCCGCTGCGGCATGACCTGCGCCTGTGGGGCAAGGTGCGCGAGCAACTGCGTGCGGGCACCATGCCGCCGAAGCCCAAGCCGCCGCTCGATCCCGCGCAGCGCGACACGATGCTGCGCTGGATTCAGCACAATGAAGAGGCGGTGCTCGCCATGCCCGCCACACAGCCAGGCCCCGCGAGGTCGCGCCGCCTGAACCGGGAGGAGTATGGCAACACCTTGCGCGATCTGCTCGGCATTGCGAAGCGTCCGGGCGATGGGTTTCCTGCGGATGGCGCGGGTGGCGAAGGCTTTGCGAACAGCGCGGACACGCTCATGCTGTCACCACTGCTGATCGAAAAACATCTCGATGCCGCAGGCACCGCGATCAAAGAAGTGTGGGAACGCCGGGAGCTGCGCACACGATTGCTCGCGCCGGTCACCAGCGACAAGCTGCCGCCGGACAAGGGCGCGGAGCTGGCACTGCGCCCCTTCCTGCTTAGGGCGTATCGTCGCCCGCCGACCGAGGATGATGTGCAGGCGCTGCTCGGAGTGTTCCGTCAGACCTGGCAGCGCCAGCCGAACTGGGACGAGGCCATGAAGACGATGTTCAAGGCGGCGCTGGTTACGCCGAAGTTCCTCTTCATCGAAGATGCACCGCACGCGAACGCGAAAGAGCCACGTCAGTTGGATTCATTCGAGATGGCGTCGCGTCTTTCGTATCTGCTGTGGTCATCCATGCCGGACGATGAGCTGCTGAAGCTCGCGGGTGAGGATAAGCTGCAAGACGATGCCGTGCTGGAGGCGCAGGTGCGCCGCATGCTGGCCGACAGCAAGGCGCAGGCTTTCACGAAGGACTTTGCCGGCCAGTGGCTGCGCTTCAGCGAGGTCTTCAACAGTGTGGATCCGGACCGCCGTCATGCGCCCGACTTCAATGGAGAGCTGCGCCAGGCGATGTATGACGAGATCTTCGCCTTCTCCGATCAGTTGCTGCGCAAAAACGGCCGCGTGCTCGACTTTCTGGACAGTGACTACACCTTTCTCAATGAACGGCTGGCGAAGGTGTATGAGGTGCCCGGCGTGAAGGGCAAGGACATGCGGCAGGTAAAGCTGCCCAACAACCGGCGCGGCGGCATCACCAGCATGGCGGCCATCTTAGCCTATACCTCGTATCCGCAGCGCACGAGCCCGGTGCTGCGTGGGAAGTGGATCCTGGAGCAGCTGCTCGGCACGCCACCACCTCCACCGCCGCCAAATGTGGGCCAGCTGCCGGAGGATAAAAAGGCTGCCAAGGCGACCACGTTGCGCCAACGCCTGGAGGCCCATCGCAACAAGCCCGTGTGCGCAGGCTGTCACGCTCGACTCGATCCACCGGGCTTCGCGCTGGAGAACTTCGATGTCATCGGCAAGTGGCGCGACAACGACAACGGCAAGCCGATTGATGCCACCGGCACGATGACCGGTGGCCGCAACTTCGCCACACCTGCCGAGTTCCGCCGCCTGCTGCTGGAGGACAAGGCGCTCTTCGTCCGCTCGCTTTGCACGCGGATGCTCGGCTACGCCACCGGTCGCAGCGTTGAACTGCATGACCAGCCTACGTTGTTGCGGCTGGAAAAAGTGCTGCGCGACAGCGACTACAGGAGCGAGCCGCTCCTCATCGCCCTGGTGAAGAGCGTGCCGTTCCGCTCCCGCCTGTAGCGCCGAGATGGGCGGCCAGCTCACCACGCTCAACGCCGACATCCAGCAGCGAGCGATGATCAACGCCCTCAACAACGCCACTGCTAATGCCTTGGCCCAAACGAGCAACAACACCAACGGCGTGAGCACGCTCGGCCAAGGTGCTGCTAGCAGCTACGACCAGAACCAGATGCAGAACGTGCTCGATAAGATGGATGAGCTGATCAATGCGCTGAGACGCTGAGGCGTTGGGTTATGTGAAATCAGGCACTAGGGTGTGCCGATTCCAGCAAACTGGAAGCGCTGGTGGCCTTTGCCTTCTCCTGGGTGTGAATCGCCGATCTACCAGCTTAACAGTTGGCTGAGTATTACGATGGGAAGGATCACGCCTTCTGCCGATGCTCGCCGGGCGTTGTTCCGGTGTATTTGCGGAAGACGTGACAGAAATACGGGGCCGAGGTGAAGCCACAGGCGACGGCGATGTCTTCGAGCTTGCGGTTCGTGGTGCGGAGCAGGTCGGTGGCGGCTTTGATGCGGCGGCGTTGCAGCCAGTCGTTGGGGCTCATGCCGGTTTCGCGTTTGAAGTTGGCGAAGAGACGCGCACGGCTGATACGGGCTTGACTTGCGAGGGCGTCCATCGAGATCGGCTCGGCAAGGTGGCGCTCCATGTGGTCGATGAGATGGGCGGCCATGCTGAGTTGCGTGGCGGGCCTGGATTGCTCGTGATGGCGCGCGGTTTCAATGATGATCGACGCCAAGGCCACGCGCTGAGCGGCGATCAGGCCTTCGGTTTTGTGGCCCGCGGCGTGCTGGCGGATGAGGACATGAAGCGTCTTTGCCAAATGCCGCGTGCCCG
>JBEIGR010000142.1:0-10654 GCA_040381795.1 Verrucomicrobiaceae bacterium
AACAAAGAGCGACAGTGTCAGGAACTTCATGACGAACTTCTGTGGCTTGTTTTGCTGCCGCTGACAAATGCCAAGGTGCTGACGGCGTATAGTTTGCATGCGCCTCCTCGCCTTTCTCTTCTTCGCTGTGGCCAGCTTTGCAGCTGAAGCACCGCTTTCGCTGACTCTTCAATCCCGCTCCGCTGCCGGAAAAGCCGTGCTGGTGAAGGAATCTTGGCTGCCGTCCCGCTCGGCCATTATCGTGTGTGACATGTGGGACCTGCATCACTGCAAAAATGCCGTCACTCGCGAGGTGGAGATGGGTCCGAGGATGAACGAGGTGCTGGAGAAGGCACGAGCCGCGGGCGTGCTCATCATTCATGCGCCCAGCTCCTGCATGAAAGCCTACGAAGGCACTGCGGCACGCGAAAGGGCGAAGTCGGCCCCTGCTGCGCCGCGTTTACCGGACAAAATTGGCGAGTGGTGCAAACAGATCCCCGCCGAGGAACTGGCGGTGTATCCTTTGGACCAAAGCGATGGCGGCGAGGACGACGATCCCGCCGAGCACGCCGCCTGGGCGAAGGAACTCGAAGCCAAGGGCCTCAATCCGAAAGCGCCGTGGACCAAACAGATCGACGTGCTGCGCATTGATCAAGCGAAGGACGCCATCAGCGACAGTGGCGTGGAGATTTGGAACCTCCTCGAATCGCGAAACATCGACAACGTCATCCTCATGGGAGTGCATTTGAATATGTGCGTGAGTGGTCGCCCTTTTGGCCTGCGGCAGATGGCGAAGAACGGCAAGCATGTCGTGCTCATGCGCGACATGACCGACACGATGTACAACCCCACCCGCTGGCCCTTCGTGAGCCACACACGCGGCACCGAGCTCTTCATCCAGCATGTGGAGCGTCTCATCTGCCCCACGATCACTTCCGACCAACTCATCAGCGGTAAACCCTTTGCCTTCAGCGATGCCACCGCAGGCAAAAAACGCCTCCAAATCATTCTCCTCGGCGATAGCACCACCGAGGCGAGCATCCCGAAGAAATTCGCGCCCGACGAACCGCAGTTCGAAGACATGCTCCGCGTCAAATTGGCTACGGAAGGCGATTTGCCGCCCTGTGATGTGTACAACGAAGGCGTCAGCGGCGAGTTCATCCGCCGTCTGCTGGACACCCGTTACGACAAGGCGGTCAAAACCAAGCCGCAGGCCGATTACATCTTCATTCGCTACGGGCTCAATGATGCCGCGAAGGTCAAAAACTTCAAAACCGCCTTCCCGAAGGATTTTCATGAGCTGCTCGAACGCCTACGCAAAGACCACCCGAAGGCCATGCTCATCCCGATGACGGCCATTCCCTATGCACTCAACAATTTGCACGAGGACATCAATGCGCTCATCAAACAGATCGCCGCCGAGGAAAAGCTCACGCTCTTCGACATCGCCCCGCGCTACCTGGCCGAGCTGAAAAGGAACCCCGACGGCCTCAACTACCGCCGTTTCCCGCTTTCGAAGATCCCCGAGAAACTCCGCCCGCTCGCCACACCCTACGTCGTGCCCGAAGGCACCGAGCCGAAGGTCGTCGTGCTCGACAGCCGCCTCGACGGCCTCTTCGGCCACCTCCCCGGCTGGGCCGGTGACCGGCATCCGAATCTGGCTGGCTACAACGTCATCGCCGATGAGACCGCGAAGTGGCTGGCACCGGTGATCCGAGGCGCACGCTGAGTGTCATCAAGCCTAGGCTTTGAGCTCAGCGAAGATGAGGCGGCCTGCGGTGGTGTTGTGGGCACCGCAGACGACGACCTGCACCGTTTGTCCGAGCAGGGCGGCGGCTTGGTTCACGACGATCATGGTACCGTTGTCGAGGTAGCCGACGGCCTGATGTTTGTCTTTGCCGGTTTTGGTGAGGGCGAGGGTGAGTTCATCTCCCACGCCGAGTTCGACGGTGAGGGCGGTGGTGAGTTCTGGAAAGCTCAGGACGGTGATGCCGCGAAGGCGGGCGACCTTGGCGAGGCCCTCATCATTGGTGAGGAGGCGGGCATTCACCTCGCGAGCGAGTGAGACGAGTCGTGCATCGACCGGCAGATCGGCTCCTCCGGCATTCTCATGCACGGAAATGCGTGCATCGGGTAGCCCACGGAGCTTTTCGATCATTTCCAGGCCTCGGTTCCCTTTGTGCGAGGTGATGAGGTCCTCGGATTCGGACAGGCGCTGAAGCTCATCGAGCACGAACCGAGGCACTACGACGGTGCCGCTGAGGAAACCGGTGCTGAGAAGGCGCAGCACACGGCTGTCACCAGCCACGCTGAGATCGAGTACGACGGGTTCACCTTCGGAGCCTTCGCGGCGAAAGCGCACAAAAGGGATGAGGAAGGCAAAATGATCACGATCACTGCGGAGTGCAAAGCTGATGCCGAGAAAAGCCAGCGAGCCGTAGATGCACACCTCCACGATGGTGCGGAGCATCTCGGCATTGGGCTGATTTTGAAAGTAGGCGAGCTGGAAGACGCCAATGCGGGTGACCAGCCAGGCGCAAAACAACCCGATGGCGAGGCCCACCGTGGCGTGGGAGAAATCACGCAGCGAAAAGCGTGCAAAGACGATGTCGAGCCCGATGAGGATGCCCATATAGGCAAGCCCCAGCAAAGCTCCCACCCAGGCTGGCTCCCCCATGCCGAGTGCGATGGCGATGCCGACGAAGACGGACAACGCAAAAAACAGCGAACGGACAAGGCGGATGGACCAAGAGGGCTTCATAGCGCTCAGGCTCAGCCTCGCAGGCCCTGGGTGTCCGCCAGCTTGGCTCCGGTGGTGATGAGGCCGGTCTGCGTGGTGCGGTTGAGGTTCGTGGCGATGAGGTCGGCCCCGGTGAAGTCCGCATCGGTGAGGTTCGAGCCTTCGAGATTGGCCCCGGAGAGGTCAGCACCACGAAAGCTGGCTCCGGTGAGGTTTGCATTGCGCAGGGAGACGCCACCGAGATCGGCCCCGCTGAGGTTGGCTCCGGTGAAATTCACGCTGTCGAGATTCGCTCCGCTGAAATCGGCCTCGCTGAGGTTGGTGCCGGCCAGATTGGCCTTCGTCATCGTGGTGCCGATGAAGTGCGCTTTGGCGAGGTTGAGGTCGTTGAGGACCGCGCCAGCCAGATTCATGCCGGTTTCATTGAGGCGGCGGCCGGTTTTGTTGTCGCCATCGAGCCACTGGGTATGGGCGAGGAGTTTTTCGTTCGTAATGCTTGCCATGGGGGTGTGGCACCATGGGAGGCGTGGGGGTGTGTGCAAATGGAGAAAGAGGGGGGGCTGAGGTCAGACCCGCCCGCATCGCTGCGCGAAGCGTTGCGGGCGGGGGTCAGTCTGACGTTTGACTAGAGCCCTTCGCCTATCGAACCACCCAGCTCTGGCTTCATGCGGCGGCGGTGGGTGCGGACCATGTTCATCTCCTTGAGCTTGCGCTGGAGGGTACGGCGGCTCATGCCGAGGAGTTCGGCGGCCACGGTGCGGTTGTTTCCGCTGCGCTGGAGGGCGGTGAGGATGAGCTGATGCTCGGCTTCCTCGACATCGAGATCGCTTTTGGCCTGTGGAGTGGCTTCGGGAGGTACTTCGGCAGCGGGGGCTTTGCGCACCCAAAGACCGCCGGGGTTCAAAAGATAGGCGGGGAGGTGCTTGAGCATCACGCGGCTGCTGTTGCTCATCACCACGCCATGCTCGATGGCGCTGCGCAGCTCACGGATGTTCCCAGGCCAGTCGTATTTCATCAGCGCGGGCAGGGCGTCATCGCCGAGAGCTTTGTAGGTCTTGCCGTTGGCCTTGGCGAGCTCCTTCAAAAAGTGATCGGCAAGCACGGCGATGTCGCTTTTCCGGTCTCGCAGCGGCGGTAGGTGCAGCGTGACGACGCGGAGACGCCAGTAGAGGTCCTCGCGAAATTTGCCCTCCTCGACCATCTTGGCGAGGTTGCGGTTCGTGGCGGCGATGACGCGGACGTTGATGGAGATGGGCTTGCTGCTGCCGACGCGTTCGATGGTTTGCTCGCCGAGGGCGCGGAGGAGTTTTACCTGCGTGCTGGCGTCGATTTCGCCGATCTCATCGAGGAAGAGCGTGCCGCCATTGGCCTGCTCGAAGCGTCCGATACGGCGCTCCTGCGCACCGGTGAAGGAGCCTTTCTCATGGCCAAAGAGTTCGCTTTCGAGGATCTGCGGCGAAAGGGCGGCGCAATGCACGGCCACGATGTTTGCCTTGGGGCGGCCGCTCAGGTTGTGAATGGCTCGGGCGACGAGTTCTTTGCCGGTGCCGCTTTCACCTTCGATGAGCACCGTGGCGCGAGAGGGGGCCACCTGCTGGATGGTATCCATGATGGGCTTCATGACCTCCGCCTGGCCCAAAATGCCCTCGATGGAGAATTTCCGCTCCACCTGCTGCTTCAGCGCCACGTTCTCATGCTCCAGCGTGCGGCTGCGGAGGGCTCTTTTGATCAAAAGCTCCACCTCATCGAGGTTTAGCGGCTTGGTGACAAAGTGGTAGGCACCCCGGCGCATGGCCTCCACGGCGGTATCCACGCTGCCGTAAGCAGTCATCATGATGCAGACGGGCGACTTCGGCAGGGCGAGTGCGGCTTCGAGGAGCTTCATGCCATCGTCTTCGCCGAGGCGGAGATCGGTGAGCATCACGTCGATGCGGTCATTGCGGAGGTACTCCATGGCCTCGGCCGCGTTGGAGGCGACGTAGCAATCGAAATCATCCTCCAACGACAGGCGCAGGCCATCTCGGGTGTGCTTTTCATCATCGACGATGAGAACGGTGGCTTGGTCGTCCATAAGTGAAGGAATGGCACACTTAGGCGAAGCGATCCGCTTTCGGCAACGACGGTTTGAAGGGAATTTCGGGCGGGGCAGGGGAGGGCGCTACCCCTCATTCGGGTGGAGGCTCATGAAAGCATTGACGCTGAGTGCTATTTTATGATAATTATAAATTAATTTGGCAACAGCCCTTCCCATTATGCGCCTCCTCACCTTCTCTCACTCAATCGGACTCGCGGCCCTCCTGATCGCCTCCGCCACCCTCCAGGCTCAGACGAACCGTCGCGGGGAAGCCTTCCCGCAGCAGAATCTGTCCCGCAACGGGCGTGCGCAGGAGATCCCCGCGCTCCTCGGGGCCAGGCTCAATCAGGTGGCTGCTTGGTATGATCGCAGCGCCGCCGATTTCGTAAAGCTCTGCGCCCAGGAAAAAACTCTTTGCTCGGACAAGCAGGGCCGCCTGCACTTTGTCTGCGAAGGCTTGCTTCCTTTGCAAAATGCAGTCGCTAGGACCTTGACCGCCTCTGGCAGCGGCACGGCCGCCGCTTTGACCTCCACCGAGACCTTTGCCCTGCACAGCAAGCCCGGTGCTTCGAAAGTCATCTACCTCGATTTCGATGGTCACACGACCTCCGGTACCTCGTGGAACTCCGCTTTCACGGGCGGAGCGAACATCGTGACACCGCCCTATTCCAATGACACCACGGTGAGCACCGCTTTCTCACAGGCGGAACTCGATAACATCTACTCCATCTGGCAGCGCGTGGCGGAAGACTACGCCCCCTTCGATGTGGATGTGACCACGCAGGACCCCGGCGTGGAGGCGCTGCGCAAAACGACCAGCACGGATGCGCAGTTCGGCGTCCGCGTGTGCATCGGCGGTAGCAGCTACGACTGGTATGGCGCCGGTGCCGGCGGCGTGGCGTATTTGAATTCCTTCACCTGGAACTCCGACACGCCTTGCTTCGTCTTCACCGCCCAGCTCGGCAATGGCAATGCTAAATACACCGCCGAAGCGGTTAGCCATGAGGCGGGCCACACCTTCAATCTCAGCCACGATGGGCAAGTGGCGAGTGGCACCACCGCCGCCGTCGGCTACTACACCGGCCATGCCAACTGGGCACCCATCATGGGCGTGGGCTACTACCAGGAAGTCAGCCAATGGAGCAAAGGTGATTATGCACTGGCAAACAACCTCCAGGACGACACCGCCATCATCGCGGGCGTCACCGGTTACCGCGCCGATGCGCATGGAGACAGCATATTGAACGCCACGCTGCTCACCGGCACCTCGCTGAGCGCCAGTGGCATCATCGAGCGCCGTGCGGACGCGGATCTCTTCGCCTTCACCACCGGCGCAGGCCCAGTGAGCTTCACGGCCGTGCCCGCCGCACCTTCGCCGAATCTCGACCTCCAGCTCGCCCTTTACGACGGCCTTGGAAACCTCGTCACCTCCGCCAGTCCGGCCACGCTGAATGCCTCGCTCAGCACCACCCTCACCCAGGGCACCTACTACCTCGCCGTGGATGGCGTGGGCACCGGCAGCCCGCTCACCGCTTACGATGACTACGGCAGCCTCGGGCAGTTTAGCCTCACCGGTAGCGTGGTCCCGGTCACCGGCGTAGCGCCCATCGCCGTCGCCAAGGCCACCACGCCCGCGACTGGGACTGCGCCGCTTGCGGTGAGCTTCTCCAGCACCGGCAGTTATGATCCGGATGGCACCATTGCCGCCTACGATTGGGACTTTGGCGATGGCACCACGTCCACCGTCGCCAATCCGGTTAAGAGCTACGCTACTCCCGGCACCTACACCGCCTCCCTCGTCGTGGTGGATAATTCCGGCCTCTCCTCCGTGGCAGCTACCGTCACGATCATCGTCCAGACCGCCACCAGCAAGGTCATCTATGTGGGCAACCTCACCATGACTCTCAGCAGCACGAGGCAGGGTTACTCGGCCACCAGCACCGTCACGGTGCGGGATCAAAGCGGTGCCCTCGTGCGCAACGCCCGAGTCACCGGGGCTTGGAGCGGCCTCGCGAGCGGGACCGTTTCTGGCACCACGAGCAGCAGAGGCACCCTCTCCTTTGCCTCCGCCCGCACCAAGACACGCGGCACTTTTACCTTCACCATCACCGGCATCACACTTTCAGGTTACACCTACGCTCCCTCGCGGAATGTGCGGACCAGCGCCAGCATCGCCACGCCGTGATGGCTTGGCTTAAAAGACCGCTTTTTTCCCGAAGGGGAGTTTACCGGACGCATCACCGCCCTTGCAGCCTCCGCCGCATTCGGCACTGTGGCCGCCCTCATGGCTAAAAAGACTCCTTCCACTGGCATTTGTTATCTCGTCGGCGCGGGTCCGGGCGATCCCGGGCTGCTCACGATCAAAGGGAAGGAGTGCATCGCTGCGGCGGACGTGCTCGTTTACGACTACCTCGTGAACATCGATATCCTCCGCCATGGCAAGCCCAATGTGGAGCGCATCTACGTGGGCAAAAAAGCCGGTGATCACACGCTCCCCCAGGAGGAAATCAACAAACTCATCGTCAAGCTCACACGCGAGGGCAAGACCGTCACCCGCCTCAAAGGCGGTGATCCCGTGCTCTTCGGCCGTGGAGCCGAGGAGGCTGCCGAGCTGGCTGAAGCTGGCGTGCGCTTTGAAATCGTCCCCGGCATCACCTCCGCCATCGCCGGGCCAGCCTACGCGGGCATTCCCATCACCCATCGCTCCCACGCCTCCCAGTTGACCATCTTCACCGGTCACGAGGACCCCACCAAGAGTGAAACCTCCCTCAACTACGCCAAACTCGCCCAGGCGGAAGGCACCAAGGTCTTCCTCATGGGCGTCGAGCGCATGGAAGAGATCACCGGCGAGCTCATCAAGCACGGTGCCAAGGCCGAGACACCCATGGCCCTCGTCCGCTGGGCTACCACCGGCCGCCAGCAGACCCTCGTCGCCACGCTCGGCACCATGGCGCAGAAGGTGAAGGAGACCGGTTTCAAAGCACCCGCTGTCGCCGTCGTCGGCGATGTCGTCACCGAGCGTGACAACATCAACTGGTTCGAAAATCGCCCACTCTTTGGCAAGCGCATCGTTGTCACCCGCACCCGTCAGCAGGCCGGCGTGCTCAGCCGCCAGCTCGCCGATCTCGGTGCGGATGTCATCGAACTGCCCACCATCCGCATCGAGGAGCCGAACGACCTGTTCAGCTTTGGCGAACTCGTCCAGGACTGCCATAAATACGACTGGATCGTCTTCACCAGCCCGAACGGCGTCGATGCCTTCTTCACCATGTTCGACAAGCTCTACAACGATGCCCGCAGCATCGGCGGGGCTCGCATTGCCTGCATCGGACCCGGCACCGCTGAAAAGATCAAAGCACGCCATCTCGCCGTCGATCTCATGCCGGAGAAAGATTTCGTCGCCGAAGGCCTCGTGAAGGCCTTCAAAGACAAGTACGACATCGAAAACCAGACCATCCTTTGGGTCAAAGCCGAGGAGACCCGTGAAGTCATCGCCAATGGACTCACCGGCCTGCGAGCCATCGTCGATGAAGCCGTCGCCTACCGCACCGTCGCCGAGCGTGAGGACAATCTCGAAGCCCTCGCCCGCCTCAAAAACGAAGGAGCGGACATGATCACCTTTACCAGTGCCGCCACCGTCGATCACTTCCTTGAGCTCGGCGTGCCGCTGCCTGAAAACTGCGAGATCGCCAGCATCGGCCCCGTCACCAGCAAAGCGCTCCAAAAGCACGAGCTGCCCATCGCCGTCGAAGCCAAGTCCTTCACCATCCCCGGCCTCGTCGAAGCCATTCGGAAGCACTTCGCGAAGTAAGCGCCAGCTCAGTCCTTCTTCACACTGACTGGGGTGCCTGATAGCACCCATTCGTAAAAGAAGCGGGCCGCGTTTCCATCGGTGAGGGGCATGCGAATGCAGCCGTGAGAGGCGGGGTAGTCCGGCACGCTGCTGAAGCCGTGGATGAAGATGTGACGATTGATCTGCACGCTCCAGGGCATGGGGGCGTTGTTGTAGAGACTCGAAAAATGCAGCTTCGAGCGGTAGGGACCGGCACGGAATTCGCCTGCGGGCGTGGCTCCGTTGCGCCCGGAGCTGATTTTCGTCTCGATCACCAGTCGATTTCCCTGCCAGCCTTTGAGTCGCTGATTTTTCAGGCTTACCTCCACCCGCTGCGCTCCGGCGCGGAGCGTGAAGCCATGAAAGAAGCCGCCTACTTTCACCTCCCCTTCGGCATTCATGGTCGCGACGACGGCCCCTGCGGTGGCTAGTTGCTCGGTGCTGACCAGTTCCGTGCCATCCACCAACTGCCGGAGCATGCCGGGGCGCAGTTCCAGGGTGTTTAAGCGGGTGACGTGGCATTGTGCATCCCGGACGATTTCCCAGTCGAGTTCATCGATGGCTTCATGGACGGGGATAAAGAGCTTTCCCGGCTGAGCGGCAAAGGTGATGGCGTCCAGCGTGCCTGCGAGGCCAATGGTCACAATGTTCAAAAAGCCCAGCAGGAGAAGAAACGAGGAGCGCATGGTCATCACGGATAACGCGGGAACTTCGAGAAATCCGGCTTTCGTTTCTCCACGAAGGCTTTTTTGCCCTCCTGGGCTTCTTCGCTCATGTAATAGAGCAGCGTGGCATTGCCGGCGAGATCGAGCAGACCCATCTGACCATCGCAATCGGCGTTGAGGCAGGCTTTGAGGCAGCGCAGGGCCATGGGGGAGTGCTGGAGCATCTCACGGCACCATTGAATCGTCTCCGTCTCCAGCTCGGCGAGCGGGACGACCTTATTCACGAGGCCCATGTCCAGCGCCTGCTGGGCATCATACTGGCGGCAGAGATACCAGATCTCCCGTGCTTTCTTTTGCCCCACGATGCGGGCCAGGTAGCTGGAGCCGAGGCCACCATCGAAGCTGCCTACTTTAGGGCCGGTCTGGCCAAACCTTGCGTTATCCGCGGCGATGCTGAGATCACACACGACATGCAGCACATGCCCACCGCCGATGGCATAGCCTGCCACCATGGCCACGACGGGCTTTGGCAGCGTGCGAATCTTCCGCTGCACATCGAGGATGTTCAGGCGTGGCACGCCGTCATCACCCACATAGCCCGCCTCCCCACGCACTTTTTGATCGCCGCCACTGCAGAAGGCCAGGGGGCCTTCACCGCAGAGGATGATCACGCCCACGTCACGGTCTTCATGCACGATGTCGAAGGCCTCCAGCATCTCTCGAACAGTCAGCGGCCGGAAGGCATTACGCACCTCCGGCCGGTTGATGGTGATCTTGGCGATGCCGTCGCTGGTTTTTTCCAGCTTGATGTCGGTGAAGGTCTTGATGGGGGTCCACATAGTGCATGCAGGTCTGAATCAGGACAGGGGCGAGATCAAGCGCCGACATCTGTGGAGAGAGGTCGGAGGGATCAAAGGCCTACTTTTTCAGCAGATCGCGGATCTCGGTGAGGAGGACGATGTCAGCGGCTGGGGCGGGAGGTGGCGCGGCGGCCTCTTCCTTCTTCATGAGGGCCATGAGCTTGTTGGCAGGCTTCACGATGATGAAGAACACCACGGCGGCGGTGATGAGGAAGCCCATGATGGCTCCGATGATCCCGCCGATGTCCAGCAGCACGGGCACCACTTCCGTGACTTTCTCCTCGACTCCGGCGGCGTTCTTTTTCATCACTTCGGCGGTCTTCTCGGTGATTTTGATTTTGTAATCCGGCGTGGCTCCACTGCCGAAGAGGCCGAGAACCGGCTCGACGATGCCTTTGGTGAAGGCGGTGACGATGGCACCGAAGGAGGCACCGATGATCACACCCGTGGAGAGATCGACGACGTTGCCTTTGAGGATGAACTGTTTGAATTCTTTGAGCATGA
>JBEIGR010000143.1:0-10564 GCA_040381795.1 Verrucomicrobiaceae bacterium
ACCGAGCCGCCTGCCCCCGTGCTTGCAAGATGCGGCCTTCTAAAGTGCGAAACTTGGGCTAGAACGTCTGTATGGCAGTTAGGGGTAGCTATGGAAGGCGCAGCTCTCTTGATCGCATCGCCGGAGGGCCGGATTGCATTCCGGCCTACTTCAGAGGGGCGGAGGAGGTGCGGAGCCGCTGGGAGCAGCGAGGCCGAAAGACCGAAAAAATGGGCGGGAATGCAATCCCGCCCTCCGAAGAAGAGACTAACCTCCACTTTATCGAGCATCACGGCCTTCCCGGCGGCACCAGCGGAATCAGATTCATCGGCACGGGCACGGTGTTCGTGTTATCCGGCGGACCGATCTGCCGCGTGACTTCAAACGATGGGCTGGTGTCCTCACGCACCGGCTGGGCACGCGGTGCCCAGCGGAGGAAGAGATCGAAGGCGGACTGGTGACCGCGCTGGGAGAGCTGCGAGGCATCGTCAATGCGGTGGGCCACATCGTAGGCACCGTCATCGACTTGGCTGTCTGCATCCAGCGTGCGGTCTCGCAGGGTGATGCGGTAGAGATCGGACGGCTTTGTGCCCTGCTCACCCGCTACGATGAAGGCGAGGTAGCCGATGCCCACCTGCTTCAGCACGGGATCGGTCTGCAGAAGCGCGGCAAACTCGCACATCATCTCCTCGCGTTCGCCTTCCGAGGCCTCCGCCCAGGTGCGATACATCGTGTTCAGAAACGCCGCCGTGATCTTGATCGAGTCCTGCTCCCGATCACCCGTGCCGAGAAGCCGCTGTTGGAGATTTTTTCCCTGATGCTGAAACTCCCCGAGCGCGGTTCGTTCCGGATCAATGAGGCGAATCTCATCAAGGGCGGCCAGATACTGGTCAAATTTGCTGCGCAGCAGGGAGGCGAGAATGAGTTCGCCGTCCTTGGGGTCCAGATGGAGGTGGCGGGAAAGGACTTCAAAGAGCGCCGCCGTGCCTTTCCCGGTCAGCGCGGCGGTGAGTTCGAGAGCCACCACGCCGTCACTTTTCACCGCCGTGCTCAAAGAGTGCAGGATCTGCGGCGCGATGCTGTCAAACATGACCGGCCCCAGCTTGATGGCGAGTTCCGCCATGATGCGCATGGCATCGTCGGCATCCACGCTGTTCACGGAGAGGCGATGCTCGCGTCCGATCTCGGTGATGCCATCCTTCGTAGTGCTGGCCGGATCGGAGGAAACGCTCCGCACCAAGGACCGCTCTAACACCTCGCCCTCGCCGGCAAATCCCATCAGCCAGCGAGTGCCGTGGCCGCTCTGCGATTCGGCCTGGGCCGCAAAGAGATAGCCCTGGCTGCCATCATGGATGGTGTATTTCGCGAAGCGACGGAGGATGTGTGCATCCACCTTCGCCGCCAGCGGCAGATTCGCCCCGACGCTGCGGCTGAACGAACTGCCCGCATGGGTGACTGCACGCACGAGCGTCGTCGGCGTGCCCTTGAGTGACGCGACCCGCTCGGTATGCACCTCACCCATGGAATCCGCGCCACCTTTGAACTGATGCCACGCGGCGTCTCGCGCATTGCGCAGATCGTTTCCGGTCGTGATCATCGGAATGACACCCGAAAGCGGACCCCACAGGAGATCGAAGGCCTGCCGGTGATCTGGCCGCGTGAGGTCAAACTCATGATAAAGCGTCGCTCCACTGGTTCGAGAGCCTGCGGCCAGCGTGGCGGAGAGCGGCGCGAAACGGAGCTTCCTCTCCACTCGCTTCGTGGCGATGCGGTATTGCCCTTCGGTGATTTCATTGAGGTATTCAGTGCCGATGCGCACATCGATCCCCGCGGAGTAGCCATCGCTGGAGCTGGATTGAATGATCAGCCCGACGGCGTGCTCGCTGCGTCGATACAGATGCACGTCAAACGAACCGCTCACCTGCAAGCTGCCCGTGGCACCTGCACGGGCAATGATCGCCTGATCACCCAGTGCCTTGCCAAAGAGCGGCAAAACCTTCTCCATGCCAATGCCAGGGCCAAAAGAGGTTTGTACCGGGATGCTGAGCATGGTGCCGATATCCAGGGTATCGAGGTCTGCGCTGGATCGTGGAATGGAGGTGGGCAAGTAAACACCATCCAACGCCATTTCCCAGTAGTCCGGTGACTGCCTCATGAAGATGCAAGACTGCGTGCGAGAAACACCGGCAGATACCGAAAGCGGCACGCTGACACCGGCTGCATTCAAGGCCACTCCCGCCGGATTAAAACCTGCCCCGTAGCTGAGCGTCCAGGAGATCTGATCGGACCGGCGAAAGTGTGCGCCCAGCCTTTGCAGTTCATAACGCCCACTCACTCGCGCACCCAGCCCAGGAACATCGGTGACGGGAAAGTTAAAGCCGGTTTGCGCCGCACCTTTGAGGTTACGCTGAATCTGTTTGTTCACCCAGTTGAGGCCGCCAAACGTGGTCAGAGGCGTGCGCAGAGGTGGCTTGCTCGATTTGTCCTCCTCTTCAACCGGCAGAGCCTTCGCGGGCGGATCCGTTGCCGCATTTACTGCGATGGCCAACACTGCGAGGAGCATCCCCGACAGCAGGCACCGAGGTGCGGAGGTGGCTTGCGATGAACGATGACACATAGTCGGATTCATAATCAGCCCGGCTCGTTTCGCCACCGCCATTCCAAAACGCCTCATCATCCCAGCAGCCGCGTGAAGGGATGCCCTTCGTTCTGGTCGATGCGTTCGGGGAGGCCTTTGTGGTTGTAGGTGAGCTTGGTGTGATCAATACCCATCAAATAGAGGATGGTGGCGTGGATGGAATGCACATGGAGACGGTCTTCGACGGCATAGAGGCCGAGGTCATCGGTCGCGCCGTAGGTTTGGCCGCCTTTCACACCGCCGCCGGCCATCCACATGGTGAAGCCGGTGGGGTTGTGGTCGCGGCCGTCGCCTTGCTCGGACATGGGGGTGCGGCCGAATTCACCGCCCCAGATGACGAGCGTCTCGTCGAGCAGGCCGCGGGCCTTCAGATCGGAGAGCAGGCCGGCGATGGGTTTATCGACAGAGTTGCAGTACTTGCCGTGATTCACCTCGATGCCTTTGTGAGCGTCCCATTTGCTGCCCGCACCGCTGTATAGCTGGATGAAGCGCACGCCGTTTTCGACGAGACGACGCGCCAGGAGGCAGTTGCGGCCAAAAACAGCCGTGGCTTCGTTGTCCATGCCGTAGAGCTTCTTGGTGGCTTCGGTCTCTTTGCTGAGATCGACGGCATCGGGAGCCTCCGCCTGCATCTGAAAGGCAAGTTCGTAGCCTTTGATGCGGGCGTCGAGTTCGGTGTTGCTCGCACGAGGGGCGTTGTAGTCGCGGTTCAAAGCGCCGAGCAGGTCGAGCTTCTCACGCTGGCGGCCACGATCGACGCCTTTGGGGTTGTCGAGAAACTTGATGGGCGTGCCTTCGGAGCTGAATTCGACGCCCTGATATACGGCGGGCATGAAGCCATTGCCCCAGTTGCGTGCGCCGTTCACCACGGTGGCCTCACTGTCTTTGATGACGACAAAGCCGGGCAGGTTTTGATTCGAGGTGCCGAGGCCATACTGCGCCCACGCACCGAGCGAGGGACGGCCACCGAAGACGGAGCCGGTGTTCATCGAGCACACGCCGCCCGCATGATTGATCCCGCTGGAGGCGCAGGAATGAATCACCGCAAGGTCATCGGCATGCGTCGACACATGGTTGAACCAATCCGAGATCCACAGGCCGCCCTGGCCGTGCTGCTTCCAGGTGCGTTTGCATTCGAGCAGCGGCGATTTCGTCTCGCCCATGGCCGTGATGGGAGCCTTGAAGCTCGCGGGCAGCGACTGACCTGCGAGTTTGTTCAGCAGCGGCTTGTAATCAAAGGTATCGAGATGGCTCGGGCCGCCTTCCATGAAGAGGAAGATGACGCTCTTTGCCTTCGCCGGGCGATGCGCGACACGCAGTGGTGCCGCGCTCGCCTGCTCCTGGCCCATGAGCGCGGCCAAAGCGACCGAGCCAAAGCCGCAGCCGGCGGTTTGCAGGAAGTCGCGACGCGACGTGGGATGGTCGTAACGATTGCAGCGCATGGTCTTAGTGGAGGTAAAAGAATTCGTTCGTGTTGAGCAGCACCTGGCAGAGGTCGTTCATGGCCTGGCGGAAAGGATCGGCCTCTTCGACGCTCTTCGTGTCGCTGCCGTTCCAGGCGTATTGCGAGTTCAGCGCATCGGCGGAACGCCAGACGACGAAACCGGCGCTCCATTTTTCTGGGTCCGCGCTCAGCGCCTTGTCGGCGAGGTAACCGGTGGCGATGCGCACGGCCTCGATGCTGCCGTCCCATTGATGCGCCGGCGAGCGTTTGTTCAGGCCGCCGATGACGAGCTGCGAGGAGCCGAGACTGAGCTTGGAGCGGATGTCCATCGGCACCACGGCGGATTGCACCGCAGCGCCGGGCGTGTCGAGATCGCGCACGGTGAAGGTGACGTTCTTGGCAGGGCAGGAAACCCGTGCCGCGATGTGATAGCGACGGCCCAACTCGAGGTGGATGTTCGAAGGCACGACCTGATAGCCGATGTTCGAGTTCTCATCCTCGCCGACGACTTGCACGATGACATTGCGTGGCGTGTAGCGCGATTTTTCACCCGTGACGCCGAGACTCCAGCCAAAGGCTTCCTGACTGTCCTTCCCACCATTCCAGCGGGAGGCGATGGTGCGCACGGCGGCATTCACATCGACGCTGTTGAGGCTGGCGACGGCTTCGACGCTGAACTCATCGCCTTCCTTCTCGCTCGCATTGATCAGCAAGCGCTCATGCGGGCTGTTCTCTTTGAAGTCATCACCGCTCTCGCGGTTCTCCGCTGACTCCGAAACCTTCGATTCAGTCTTCCCAGCTCGTTTCTTCAAAAAGGCCTCGGCGGTGGCTTTTTCCTTCGGCGTCGGTGGACGGCCCAAAACGGCCATCCAGGCATCGTCGATGCCTTCCACGCGTGAGGCGAGCTTGCGGGCGCGGGCGAGCAACCAGTCGCCATTGAGCAATTGCAGCGCCTGCGTCGGCGTGGTGGTGCTCTGGCGCTCGGCGGTGCTCGCAAAGCCCGACGGCATGTCGAGCGCACGAAGAAGCTCGTTCGGGTTATTGCGCTTCTTCATGGTGTAAACCGAGCGACGCGTGGCATTGCCATCGCCCGCAGGACCGCCAGCTGCTGCGTCGAGTTCGCCGCTCACCGCGAGCAAGGCATCACGCACCTGCTCGGCATCGAGACGGCGCGGATTGAAGCGCCACAGGTAGCGATTGGAGGGATCGACCTTCAACGCGACCGCATCTGGCTCGTGACGTGCCGTTTGTCGATAGGCCGCCGAGAGCATGATCTCGCGATGCAGCGGCTTCAAATGCCAGCCGCCTTTCACAAACTTCGTCGTGAGGTAGTCGAGCAGCTCGGGATGCGTCGGAGGCTCGCCCAGCTTGCCGAAATCGCTCGCCGTCGCCACGATGCCGCGGCCGAAGTGATACTGCCACATGCGGTTCACGATCACGCGGGTGGAGAGTTGGTTGTCAGGCCGCGTGATCCAGTCTGCGAGCGCGGTCCGGCGACCTGTGGAGGTCTTCGTGGCTTTGATCTTCGGTAGGCTGGTGTCGATGATCGAGAGGAAGCCCGGCTCGATCTGCTGCTCACCCTTGCGTGTCTTGATCGCCACAGCCGGTGCCACCGGGCTGGCATCCGTGGCCACAAAGGCCTCCATCAGCGGCTTCGGCTTCAAGTGATCGAACTTCTTCAGCTCGGCCTCCAGCGCCTTGTATTCCTCCTTCGCCTCGTCCGTTTTGAGGCTCTTCATCGGATCAAACCGATCGCGTTCGACTTCCATCTGGCGCTCCACGAGTCCTGCGAGCTGCTTTTCCAAAGCATCACGCTTCTCGGCAGGCTTCCGCGTCATCACCTGCAAATCATCCGTGAAGCGGGTGAGTGCCCGCTCCACTTTTGGGTCGATCAGAGGCTTCGTCACCGCCTCCATTTTCGCACGAATCTCGGCCGTGGCGGCTTCCCACTTTGCCTGCTGCTCGGCGTGGGCTTTCTTCTCTGCCGTCGTTGCTAGCGTCATGTCATCACGCCACTGCACCGGAGCCAAGAAGGCCCGCAGGCGGTAGTAGTCCTTTTGCAGGATGGGATCGAATTTGTGGTTGTGGCAGTGCGCACAGCCCATGCTCAGGCCGAGGAAAAGCTCGCCCGTGGTGTCCGTCATGTCGGTGAGAATGATGTCCCACTGGCCGCGGGCATCGCGCTGGTTCCATTCATAAACCGGATGCCGGAGGAAGGCGGTGGCGATGAGCACGTTCGGATCATTCGGCGCGATCTCATCGCCTGCGAGCTGCTCTTTGACGAACTGGTTGTAGGGCTTGTCGTCGTTGAGCGACTTGATGACGTAGTCGCGATAAGGCCACACCGAAGGGCGATACGCGTCCGCGTTGTAACCATCGCTCTCCGCATAGCGCACGAGATCCAGCCAGTGCTGCGCCCAGCGCTCGCCATAGCGTGGCGAGGCCAGCAGCTCATCGACGAGCTTTTCATAAGCCTTCGGGTTCTTGTCGTGCACAAAGGCGTCGATCTGCTCCTTAGTCGGCGGCAGACCGTGGAGGTCAAAATACACGCGGCGAGCCAACTCATGCCGATCCGCCTCCGGCGCGGGCTTCAGCTTCATTTCCGCCTGCTTCGCCGCGATGAAGCGGTCCACGTCATTGCGCACCCATTTGCCTCCCGCATCCGGTGGCGACACTTTTTTCACCGGCTGGAAGAACCAGTAGTTCCGCTGCTCCTCCGTGAAGCCGCCTTCGGTCACCACGACCTTCTTCGAGCCATCCTCCGGCCACGGGGCACCCATCTTGATCCACTTTTCGAGCACCGCGATCTGCACATCCGGCAACTTCCCTCCATTGTTCTTCGGCGGCATTTGGAAGTCCTCATTCGTCCAACGAATCGCTTCTATCAGCGGCGATTTCGACGGCTCCCCCGGCACCACGGCGGGTCCGGTGTCACCGCCCGTTTTGAGGTAGCCGATGTGATCCACTCGGAGGCCGCCCTTCTGCTTCGTGTTGCTGTGGCATTCAAAACACCGCTCCACCAAGATCGGCCGCACCTCCTTCTCAAAAAACGTCATCGCCGCCCGCTGCGCGTCATCGTCCGCCGCCAAAGCAGGCAGCGCCACGAAGCCAGAGAGCAAAACAAGAGAGGGGAAAAGTCGGAGCCGGTTCATTTCACCCTATATAAGGAGCCAACGGCCCGGTTTTGGACGCGAAAATTGGGTTTTCGTCGGCTGTGATGACCCGCATCGCTCCTCCGAAGGCACAAATCATTAACCGTTAGCAGTTCTGATAGGAGCCTAGAATACACATAAATAGCCTCTACTTCGGCATCAAATCATTCTGTGGTCAGCAACAAACCTCCCCAAATAATTCCAAACGCGGTATGTATCCCCTGACGGAGTCCAGACCCAAGGCCAATTGGGAATTGTGACCTCATTAAACCATTGAAGCCAGTCCTGTGGAGCATGCATTTGCAGCGAATCCTGACTATTTGGAGTGTTGGACATGGCACCGATAAGTTCATCCCTTCGCCGGAACCAGTCGAGCCTGTGAACGCACAATCCGATCTCCCATCTGCTTTTCACGCTCACGGAGGGCATCACCGATCTTCTTCTGGTCATGGCTGAACTCAGAAGTGAGTTTGCGACGGATGGCACGGAGCCATTCGAGGTCGTCAGAGTCTGGAAGCGGAGATGTGGAGGCCGGTTTCATGGGTCAGTTCCTGTCTCAAGGAGTTCGTATGGGGTGATAAGGGCGGGGGTGTCGAAGCCGAGTTTTTGATTCACTCGGCGAATGTGATCCGTCTTGTTCGCGTTAGCGATGTGTTTGCAGTTCCAGGAGGCGAGAATATCACACTTCCAGAACGTGGCGACGGCCAAATGACGCGCATCGCCATCAGCATCCGCAGGCATGACCTTGTTGGCGATGTAGTGCTCCACCATTTCGTCGATCTCAGGCGCGGATTGCAGCAGCCGAAGCTCCTGCATGAGATCCAGGCACTCAGAGCGCTTTAGTTCCGGCGTTTCTTCGAGTTCCCGAATCACCCAGAGAGAGGAAACCAGCTCATCCTGCCACTTTGCCAGTTCCCACCATTCACGAGTCCAGAGGCGACGGGCCTGAATCGTCGCCTGGGGCCGGGTTTCAAAGTAGAAACTCGGGATGCTGGTCTCGACGTAGATGAGCTGGTTCATGAGGAAGGAGGTGGGCGCAGACTAGCTCCCGGCTCCATTTCCAGCAAGAGCCATGACTCACCCGCCCACGCTCATCGTTCCCTCATGCGTGCCGGCTTTGAGCTTCACCGGCGACGATGTGTGATTGTGGATCACCGCATCACCTTTGAACACGACGCCCTCACCACAAACCACAGGGCCGTGGACGAGGAGGCTGCGGCAGTGGAGGAGGCTGGGGGTGTGGGGAAAGTTCTTCTCCAGGCCGTCCACGAGTTTGCAGAGCTTTTGATCGAGGTGGAGATGCGGTGGCTGGCCCTCGCGGCTGGGGTGGAGGCGCAGGCAGAAGTCCTCCGTGAGCTCGTAGGCATCGGAACGCACGGCGAGCAGGTCGCTGGTGGTTTTCACTGGGGCAAAGCGGATGCGTGAGACCTCGATGGCTCCCGCGCCGGCGAAGCACTCGATGGCTGCGCCCATGGCCGTTTCGAGCTGGATGACGGCGGCTGAGCTGGCATCGCGAGGATCGACAGTCTTCTTGTTCATGATCGGCGGCAGCGGAATGAGGCCGTCATTGGCGGCGAGCGCGGCTTTCAGCGCCTGGAGGTCGATCCAGAGATTGTTCGTGTTGAAGTAGCGATGCTTGTCGATGTCCTGGAAGTGCTTCTCGTCGTCCTTCGGGCATTGCGCTGATTCACGCAGCAGGAAGCGCCCATCGCGCAGCCGCACGGCGAGATGGCCGCCCTTCTTGTCCGACTCCGTGCGCCGCGTGACCTCCATCGCGAAGGGCATCTCGCTGTCCGCAAACCACGCGAGGATCGCCGGATCGAGCGTGGCACCGAGGTTGTCGGAGTTCGACACAAAGGCGTAACGCACGCCGCTGGCGAGCAGTCGCTCCAACCAGCCGGAACCAGCGAGGCAGGCGTAGATATCGCCATGACCCGGCGGGCACCACTCTTGTTCAGGATTCGCGGGCCAAGGCGCAGGCTCCAGCGTGCTGGCGAGCACCTTGGGCACCTTGTTTTGCATCAGCTCCCACACCTCGCGACCACCGAGCTGCGGAAAGCGAGTCTCCAGATGTTCCGCCGTGTCTGCCGACGTGCTGAAGCTATTCATCAGCATGAAAACCGGCACCTCGCCGCCCGTCTGCGCCCGCAGCCGCAGGATCTGCCGGGCGATCAAATCGAGGAAGGTATCCTCACCCCGCACTGGCAGTAGTGACTTCGCTTTTTCCAGTCCCATGCCCGTGCCGAGGCCGCCGTTGAGCTTGATGAGCACCGTTTGCTTCAGCAACTCGGAAGCTCGATTCGCCTCGGGAGCCGCCAGCGTATCCGCCTTGGGCAAATCCTGCGCTGGCTGGATCGAGTCCTCAGGAATCATGCCCGTCTCACCCGCCAGCAAGGCCGCGTAACTGCCGCGAAAGGCCCGGATGGCTGATTCACTCAGGCCCTCGGCCTGCATTTTTTCACGAAACGGGGCAAACGAAGTCTCAAGTCGGTCAGATGGGGGAAGTTGGCTCATGCGTGCCCAACGCTAAAAGCACGCTCACGCCTGAGCAAACGCAGAATCGCGATCTAAAGCATCTTACCGGCTCAATGCCTTCATCAGCGCGTCCGCGATGGCGGCCATGCCTTTATCGCCGGGATGATTGGCGACACCGTCATGCTTAAACTCACGCTCGGCGCGGCCGTAGAGGCTTTTGTCTTTCGCGAGGGCACCGATGTCCGCGAAGATGCCGCTCACAGCATCGCAGGCCCCATGCAGCGCCTCATCTTTGGCTGCGTTCGCCCAGAAGCCACTGCGCACGAGGATCACGGGCTTGCGATCGCCTTTGAGCTTGGTCAGCAGCTTCGTGACGGCTTCCTGGAGCTTTGCTTTTTCTTCAGGCGTCTTCAAAGCGGGCACGTTTTCGCCGATGGCGAGCACGATGAGGTCGGCCTGGAAGTCGATGGCTTCTTTGAGCTTCGTGGCGAAGTCGTAGCCCTGATGGGCACGCTCGAAGTCGGCGATGTTTTTGACGTGGATCTCCGGCGTGAAGCCTTGCTTCTGCGCAAGCGAGGCCGTGAAGACATGCACATAGTCCTTTGCCTCCGCGCTCGCCGCCATGCCCCAGTTGCCGCTCCAGTCGATGTCGGCCTTCGGGCCGTGTTTGGTGATGCTGTTGCCGAGGAAGAGGACCTTTTTGAAAGGGGCCTGCGCAAAGGTTTGGCTAACGAAGCAGGTGAGGAGGATGAAGGTGAGGCGTGTCATGAGAGGTGTTGGTGGAGTTGGTTCACGCACGCTCTTATCCCAGCGCGGGTTGGTCGATCCTTGGCAGCATCACGAGCCAAAGCTCACGATCATTGATTCGGCTCTTGG
>JBEIGR010000144.1:0-10549 GCA_040381795.1 Verrucomicrobiaceae bacterium
CTCGCCCGCAGCCAGCGTCATGAAGGCATTTTTTGGACGACGAACGACTCCGGCGGCGAGCCCTGCGTCTTTGCCATTGATCTCCAGGGGCGCACCCGGGCCAAGGTGCGTATTCAAGACGCGGCCAATTTCGATTGGGAAGACCTCGCCAGCGGTCTCGACGAGCAAAACCAGCCCGTCCTCTACATCGGCGATATTGGAGACAACCTCCACCTCCGCCCCACCGTGCAGGTTTACCGCGTTCCCGAGCCAGCCATCGCCGCTCCTGGAGAAATCGTCCCGGAAACGATCAGCGGCCCCTCCATGCACTGGCATCTGACCTATCCCGGCGGCCCGCGAAATGCCGAAGGCCTCCTCGTGCATCCCAAGACACGCCGCCTCCATGTGATGAGCAAGGCGGAGGATGGCCGCTCCGTGCTCTACGCCTTTCCCGCCACGGTGGAACTACTCGCCGAGGCGGATCAAGGCGCTGAAAACAAGCACAAGCCCGTCCTCCTCGAAAAAGTGGGCGTGGTGAGCTTTCCTGGCCACGAGCGAGTGGGGAAACGGCCCACGGATGACCGCCTTTGCACCGGCGCGGCCTTCTCGCCTGATGGCACACGTCTGGCTGCCAGCACCTACAGCAGCCTCTACGAGTGGCAGCTCCCGGCTGGCAAACCCACCGCCGAAGCCCTCGCGGCCAAGCCCCTGCGGCTCGTCCCAGATCTCCTCCGGCAGCTCGAAGCCATCACCTACGATGCCGATGGCCGCACCCTCTGGCTCACCAGTGAGCACCTCCCCACACCGCTGGTTCGGGTGAGCCGCTGAGGGGGGCAGGGGAAAGAGGGCCGAGAAATTTCAGGAAGGGAGATGACGTGCCAAAGTTTTAACTTGCACTCAGTTTACTTAATATGGTAATTATCAAATTAAGTTAAATTTAAGCTTCTGATGAACTCCAAGCCATCTCTCCTCTCCTCCCCCAAAGCCACTCAGGCAGCTCTCGCGGCCATTTTGCTGCTCTCAGGCTTCTGCTCCTTGGTTTACCAGACGGTCTGGCTCCGGGAATTCCGTCTCGTCTTTGGCGGAGCGGCTCCGGCAGCGGCGGCAGTCGTCGCGGTGTTCATGGCGGGCCTTGGCTTCGGCGGAAAATTCTTCGGCGGCTGGGTGGAGAAGGTCGGCAGGCCGTTTCGCTTCTATGCACGCCTCGAAATCGGCATCGCCCTCGCTGCGATGGCCTCGCCCGTGATGCTGGGGCTGGCCCGCACGCTCTATTTAAAGACCGGCGGCACGGCTGGCATGGGCCTCGGAGCCGCCACCTGCCTGCAACTGCTCATGACGGCCCTCGTGCTCGGCCTTCCGTGCTTCTTGATGGGCGGCACGCTCCCAGCGGCGATGAAATTTGCCCAGCGTGATGACGATCCACGCCGCTCGATCACCGCCTTCTTTTATGGCATCAACATCGCTGGAGCCGTCAGCGGGGCGCTGCTGAGCACCTTTTGGCTGCTGCCGAGCTTGGGAAATCGCAGCACGCTCATCATCGCCGTGCTGGCGAATCTCGTCATCGCCCTCGTGGCGGGCGTGATCTCGATGCGGGAGGAAAAAGAACCGCGTGAGACCGCCCCCATGGTTGAAATCGAGGAAGAAATCGTCACCGCGAAGGCTCCCACGCCCTTCGTGCTCACGGCGGCCTTCATGAGTGGCTTCACGTTCTTCGTCGTCGAGCTGGTGTGGTATCGCATGTCCACACCGCTACTCGGCGGCTCGGTGTATGGCTTTGGCCTCGTGCTATGCGTCGTGCTCGCAGGCATGGGCCTCGGTGGTCTTCTCTACTCGATGATCTTGAAAAAGGCGGAGCCGAGCATCGCGGGATTCACCTTGGTTTCGGCTCTGCAAGCCTTCGCGGTGCTCCTGCCGTGGGCGCTGGGAGATCGCATCGCGCACCTCGCTCTCGTCATGAACAACAGCCTCCGCGCCCTCGGCCTCGTCGAGATGGCCACTGGCTGGGCGGTGGTGATGGGCTTGCTGGCCTTCCTGCCCTCCCTCCTCAGCGGCATTCAGTTTCCGCTCCTCGTGTCCTTGCTCGGTCGTGGCAATGTCGGCGTCGGTCGCCAGCTTGGGCGGGCCTATCTTTGGAATACGTTCGGCTCCATCTCTGGCTCGTTGCTCGGCGGCTTCGTGCTCGTGCCGCTCATGGGGCTGGTGAATTGCTGGCTCGTGATCGGCTTGCTCATCGCCATGATGTCCGCCGCTTCGCTGTGGATTCAGAGCGGCGGCGTCAAAGCCTCGCAGCCGTCCGTTTTGGCGCTGCTCGGCCAAAGCAAGCTCGCCACCGCCGGACTCGCCGCCTGCCTGGCCCTTGCCCTGCTCGCTCAAGGCCCCACCGCCGTCTGGCAGCACTCGCCCATCGGCTACGGACGTGTGAAGGATAATATCACCACGCCTCTCGGCCTCGAAACGTGGCAGCGTGAGACACGCCGCAGCATCGTCTCCGCCTACGATGGCCGTGAAACGACGGTCGCCGTGGTTGGCGGCACGCAGTATTGCTTTTTGACCAATGGCAAGAGCGATGGCTCTGCCGTGAGCGATGCAGGCACGCAGGTCATGCTCGGCATCGTCGGTGCCATTTTGCACCCGGACCCACGCAACGCCTGCGTCGTCGGCCTCGGCACGGGAACGACCTCCGGCTGGCTCGCGGATGTGCCCGGCATGCAGCGGGTGGACACGCTGGAACTCGAAGAAGAGATCCGCAAAGTGGCTGAATACTTCGAACCCGTGACTCGGAATGCCATGAAGCATCCTCGTGTGAACAACATCACCGGCGATGCCCGCGAGTTCCTCCTCACCAAGGGTGAAAACTACGATCTCATCGTCTCCGAACCCTCCAATCCATGCCGTGCCGGCGTGGCAAACCTCTACACTCGCGAGTTCTACGAAAACGCCAGCCAGCGCCTCACTCACGACGGCATCTTCTGCCAGTGGCTGCAAGGTTACGAGGTCGATCCAGACACCATCAGCACGGTCATCGCCACACTGCACTCCGTTTTCCCCAAGGTCGAAGTGTGGTCCACGCAGGCCACCGATATGCTGCTGGTCTGCTCCAAGGAAAACAAGCCCTGGCCTCTCGCCTCCATCCGCCAGCGCATCCAGATGAACCCCATGAAAGAAGCGCTCAACCGCTTCTGGGAAACGGATAGCGCCGAGGGCTTCCTCGCCAGTTGCCTGGCCAATGCGGACTACTGCGCGGCCCTGGCCTTAAACACGGACCTACCGGTGAACTCCGATGACATGAATCGGCTTGAGTTCAGCTTTGCACTCAGTGTGGCAAAGGACACCAACTGCCTTTACGACCTTACCAAGGCCGCTACCGCCGTTGCCTGCCAGATGGCGAAAGTCGATGGGCAGATCGATTCCTTGCGCTACTCCGCCGAGCGTATGCAACTGCCTGGGCGTCTTTGGAAATCCGCCACCAGCAGCGTGCTGCCAGGAAATACGCCTGCCGAAATCGTGGACCGCATCAAGGTGCTCAAAGCCTACTTAAAGAACGACTTCGCCACCTATCTGAAGGCTCCGGCACCCGCCGTTTCCGTTTGGGCGGATCAATGGCACACCGCGCTCGCCAAGGCCTGCATGGGCGCTGCCGATGCGGAGGCTGCCATCGCCAAAATCGAGCCTGTCATGCCGCTCGAAGCCCAATTCCTCCGCGCCATCTGTGCGGACGAACGACGCCAGTCCGTCGAATATGTGAAGCACCTCCAAAAGGGATTCGAGATGCTGCAAAAGTCACCTTGGTGCCAAATCCATCTCGTCACTCGATCTCTGAAATCACTGCCCATCATCGCGAAAGAACGCTTTAGCGTGACGGAGCAAGATCTGGCCAAACTTTTCAACATTCTCGGTGCTAAGTATCCGGTGGATATCGTTCTGGGAGTGCGCCACGCAGCCCGCATCGAAATGGCGATGCATCTGCCTATTGAAGCGCAGCTATCCGCCGTGAAAAGCCTCGGCACGCCCTTCCCTTGGCATCCACGCGCCCTTGTCCTCCGAGCGAACGCCTTTCTTCAATCCAACGATCCTCGTGCTGACGAAGCCATGGCCGATTTGAATCGCTTCGTGGCTCAAGGTGGCAAGATCGGCGGTGAAACACCACCTTTCGTGATCCCCTCCATCCTGGAAATGCTCCAAAAGAAGCCCGCCGAAGCTGAGCCGATGGTGCTCAGCACGCAGCCATCGGCCAAGTAAGCGGCTTACGAAGCGCTGAGGTCTTTGTTGTAAAAGACCTTCACGAACTTCATGCCCTTCTGCTCGTCGTAACCGCGTTCGAGCACCGGCTGGTCATCTGTGGTGGCGGGTTTGATGTGGATTTCTACGCCGGTGTCGAGCTTCAGCACGGCGGCAATGCGCTTCTTGGCCTTGGTGACATCCTTTTGGGAGATTTCGAAGCTCGTTTCCAAGGCCTGGCCTTGCTCCTCCTCAATGCGGGCTTTGTGCTCGCCGAAGCGGCTGATGGTTTCTGCGTCCTTCAGCACCTCACGCTCGAATTCCTCAAGCTGGAAAGTCTCACGCTGCTCGAAGTAATCGAGGGCACCCTTCGCTGCGGTGGCGGCTTCCCAAGGCGGTGTGTCATCTTCTTCGCTTTCGACGGGCTTTTTCTCCTCCAGGAAGGACACGGCCATCTTCGCATACGCATTCGTGAGGAAGGCGGCATCCGGCACGGCCTCAACGCCCAGGAATTCACGCACCCAGAACCGTGTGTCCGCGCCGCCACGATCAAAAGTGAGGATGTAATAACCTTTCTCCGACCAGTAATCGAGGATGAGGCAGCCTTTGTCGATCTTATCGGGATTGATGCCCTGCTCGGTGGAGAGGCGCAGATCGCCATTGCGGGCGGTAATCGTGAGGAAAGGCGTGACGCTGTCTGATTTCAGAATGCAGAGGCCATTCACCAGCTCGCCCTCGATGTGAATCTCCTTCAACAGCGCGATGCAGAGATCACCGGCTTTGATGTTGGGGTGGTTGGACTTGGCGTAGAGTCGGCGGGCGATCTCGATGCCGCGTTCGAGCAGATTCGCCTCGCCCGCGAAAATGGCTTTGGCGCAGGTGTTTACCTCGTGCTGATCGAGCGAGGCATGGTGCGTGAAGCGATGCCCGATGAGGTTCTTGAATGGCTTCACAAACAAAGCTGTAAGCGCCTCCTGGTCCTTCTCCGCGATCTCAAAGACCTCCTTCGAGGTTTGCAGCGGCTCCTCACGCAGAGGATTGCCGATTTTGGCGAGGACGGCCTTCGTGGCGGTGGCGGTGTTGAGACGGAGCTTGATAGACATGCGGGCCGCGGAGGCTAGCGAGCATGGAGGAGGTGCAAGCTGGAGTTTGGGGGATCAGAGATCAGAGGTGAGAAGGAAGCCCCTGACTGGCAACGAGTGCGGACAAGGCATGTCCGAATATCTCACCTATACCACTCCCTACCTGCCAAAGTGTTTGCCGCAAAGGGGCGGAGGAGCAGAGGACGCAGAGATGAAAACAGAAGGAAGTCTCTGCGTCCTCTGCCTCTTTGCCCCTCTGCGGCAAAAACGAGTGTGAGAAAAGCAGGCTTCTTTGGTGAGGGGTGGAGTGCGACCACTGTTGAGCAGGCGAATGCACAGACTTTCTGGATGTCCTCATCCCTAATCACTCATACGGCATCCACCAGGCTTTCAGCCATTCGGTGGTGGTGCGTTTGAAGCCGCGTTTGAGGAGGCGCTGTTCCATATCGGTGAGGTGGGCGGCGCCGTAGAAGATGGCGAGGCGTTTTTTGCCGGCGGCGAGCTGTTTATCAAGGACTTCAAAGGCCACGCGGTTGCGCTCACCGACGATGACGGTGCCTTCGCCTTCTTCCACGCCGCTCATGAGCTTCTCCACTTCGTCGAACTGCGAGGCCATGCCACGTTTCAGTTCGAGCGAGCCGTCTTTGCTCATCAGGATGCGAAACAAGGTGGCGAGCGCCGCAGCCTCGGAATCTGCCGTGGCATCGTCACCTGCGGCTGACTGCTGAGCTTGCCAGAGCTTCAGGTAGAGCTTGAGGAAGCTCTCTTGCTTCTTCTCGCGGGTGTCGTGAAACTGCGAGGAGGTCATGTCGGCGTGGACAAAGTTCTTCGCGGCGTAGTCGATGCCTTCGAGCTGGCCGTGGAGCTTCAGCGTGTCCCGCATGAAGGTCTGCATGGTGCCCACCCATTGCAGGCTGCCGCTGCCACCACCGGGCTTCATCTGCTCCTTTTTGCGTTCGCTCATCGGCGGGCCGACGAGCTCATAAAGCACGGCGTCGTAGCCGCGAAAGCGCACGTTGAGCGCATCGTAGTAGCTTTGATCGGCGATGTGAATGGCTCCCACGAGATCGACGATGACCTTTTGCGGTGATTCAAAGCGCACGATGGCCGTTTCGAGGCTGTCACCTTCATCCCCTTCGACGAAGCGCACATAATCCGTGGCTGCCTTCGCTGGCTCAGCAGCCCAAACCGTGCCCGAGAGAGGCAGGCAGCCGAAAAGGACAGCGAGGAGCTTCATGAGGCTTATTGGAAGAGCCGCTCGAAGAACTGCTTCATCTCTTCCCACGAGGCTTTGTCGGCGGATTCGTTGTAGGCTGCCCCTTTGCTATTGTCATTGCCTGCGGCTTTTTGGGTGAAGGCATGCACGGCACCCGGATACTGGACGAGTTTGAAATCCACTCCTGCGTCCTTCATCTCCTGCTCAAAGGCGGCGAGGTCTTTGGCGGGAACAAAGGGATCGTCCGCACCGTGGAGGGCGAGGACCTTGCCTTTGATGTTTTTGCCATCGGCCGGGGCAGGGGAATCGAGGCCGCCGTGGAAGCTGACGATACCCTTCACCATGGCTCCGCTGCGGGCCAGTTCGATGACGCCGGTGCCGCCGAAGCAGTAGCCGATGGCGGCGATCTGCGTGGGATCAGCCTGTGGGGTTTTGCGGAGCTGCTCCAGCCCGGCGAGAAGGCGCTCGCGGTAGAGTTTGCGGTCGGTTTTGTATTTCCCGGCCTCTTTGCCGGACTCCGGCGGCTGCGGACGGATGCCTTTGCCGTAGATGTCGGCCACGAAGACATTGTAACCCATCTCCGCGAGCATTTTGGCCCGCATTTTCTCGTTTTCGCTCACGCCAGTCCACTGGTGAATGATGAGCACGGAAGGCAGCTTGCCAGTTTTGGTGTCATCCACGACATGCAGGCCCTCACAGGTGACGCCGCCGGTGGTGTATTCGACAGCGGTCGTGGCGATCTCAGCCCGCAGGGCGGTGGCAAAGAAAAGGAGTAAAGATAGGAGGGCGCGTGGTTTCATCCGGTGGCGAGCTTAGGCAGGTGATTTGAAGCTGACAAGCATCCAAACAGCCCTTGCCGGCGCACTTTATCCCAGGACATGGAAAGGCCCGGATTTCCGCTTTCGTTTTGTCCACCCCCTCTAAACTCCGCCTCCCACTCAAAAACCACCACCATGACGCCCGAAGAAGCCAAAGCCCAGCTCGACAACCAGGTCCGCGAAATCATCAACTGGCACTTCTCGCCGGAAACCGGCTGCCCGTTCTGGCTCGACTGGGCGAAGAAGAATTTCGACCCGCGTGGCGTGGTGAACAGCTACGAGGACATCATCGCGAAGTTTGATCACTTTCAGGACGAGTACCTCCGCGACCTCCAACCCGAGGTTTGGGTGCCAAAGGCCTTCGAAGGCAAGCCCTTCAACATTTTCGAAACCGGCGGCACCACCGGCATGCCCAAGCAACGCATCGGCTGGAATGACTTCCGCGTCGATTACGAGGAATTCAGCCACAAGCTGGCCGACGAGCATTTTCCGAAGGGTAAAAGCTGGATCATGGTCGGCCCCACCGGCCCGCGTCGCCTGCGTCTCGCGGTGGAGCATCTGGCAAACTACCGCGGCAGCTCCTGCTACTTCGTCGATCTAGACCCGCGTTTCGTGAAGAAGGTCATCTCGAACAAGCAGTTCGACGTCGCCCGCCAGTACATGGATCACGCGGTCGATCAGGCCGTGCTGCTCCTGAAGAATCGTCGCATCAGCGCTATCTTTACGACTCCCAAGCTTCTCGAAGCCCTCGCTGAAAAAGTCGATCTCTATGCCGTCGGCATTCGCGGCTGCTTCGTCGGCGGCACCACTATGACGCCGCAGTATGTGCGTTTCATCGTGGAAGAAGTCCTCGAAGGCAAAATCGGCTTCTACCCGACCTACGGCAACACCTTGATGGGCCTCGCCGCTAGCGTGCCGCTGACGCCAGAGGACAATTTCTCCATCACCTACTACGCCCCACAGCCGCGAGCCGTGCTTCGCATCGTGAACCCGAACGCGACCAACGAAACGGTCGATTACGACGCCTGGGGCCGCGTCGAGCTCACCACGCTCACGAAGGAGTTCTTTATGCCGCGCTTCCTCGAACGCGACGAAGCCATGCGCCGCAAACCCCGCGCCCCCTACGCCTGGGACGGCGTCGCCGACGTCCGCCCCTTCGGTGCGATGGAGAAGACGATTGTTGAGGGCGTGTATTAACGCTAATCTCCGGCCATGCAGACTGAAACGCTGGCGCAAAAACTCGGCCTCACGACCCCTGTGTCGCGTCTGAGGGATGCAGCCAAGCGTTTCGGTCTGGTGACGGAGAATGATCTCGTGGAGGAGGCGGTTGCTCGCGGCTGTTTTCATTTCATGCAGCGCCTCGGCCATCCGCCTGCTCAGCGGGTTCCTGAGTCCGATTTCTCGAATGAAGAGCTGTCCATTGCGTTGCTCTCCATCGCCAATCGTTATGAGCCTTGGCTCATTCGCGTCGGTGCGATGCTGCTGGGACATCCGGGCAATGAAGCGGAAAAGCTGGCCCAGTTCGCTGTTTCTGAGCAAAGCGAGGCCGTGGTGCGCGAGATCGCTCTGGCGGGGGCTCGGTATGAACCGCAGACGCGATTCTGGAGTGAGTTGCTTTCGCGGCTACCCGAAACAGAACCGCTCAAAAGCGGTGTGATGCCCCATCACACTCGTTTTGTCTCCATGCCGGGCCTCATCGGGCCCAAGACCTACGGTGCAGTGAAATGGCTGCGCCCGCAGAAACCCACTGGCCTCGGTTATGCAGCCTGAGATCGACAATCCCTCCCGCATCCTGCTGGAGTTGGATTCCCGGCTCGATCACAGCGTCGAACTGACCCTGATTGGCAAATCGGCGATCTGGCTCGGCTATGCGGATCCGCCAACAGGCTATGGCGTGACGGCAGATGTGGATGCCGTCGTTCCAGCGGAGCATTCCGAGGTCATGGATCACGATCTGGCCTTCTGGCAGTCGCTGAAGGAGGCGAACGCAGCGCTGGAGCCCTTTGGTCTCTATTTATCGCACATTTTTGAGCAGCACTCGGTTTTCCTGCGTGCGGATTGGGCCGCGCATCGGGTGCGGGTGACGCGTCCTGTTACGAATCACTTGGGGCTGTTCCGTCCGGCCACTCTGGACCTGATTTTGACGAAAATGATGCGTGGAGATGATCCGCAGCACATGGAGGAGATTCAGTGGATGATCCACAAAGACCATATCTCAAAGCAGGACATGGCGGCATGCCTTGCCGTGGCGGTGATACCCGATGACGACCCCATCTGGCAGGAACTCTTTCAGCAGGCAAAAACCGCTGTTCTCGCCATGTCGTATGAATCCTGATTGCGCCGACGTTTAGCCCGCTCCAAATCATCAGTCTCAAATCAAAAATCATAAATAGATGTCCATCCCCCATCTCCCCGCTCTCCGCAAAGGTCGTCCGTATGAGTCGCTCGATAAGGCTCAGGTCAAAGATCACAAATCCGGCGAAGTTTGCGCCGAAATCAGCCAGGTGAATGCTGGCATCGTGCGCAAGGACCTCGCGAAGATCGGTGAGGCGCGGGCGGCGTTGAAGAAGTTCACCGTCGAGCAACTCATCGAGATCACCGCGAAGGCGGGCGAGCTGTTCCTCAACGGCACGCTGCCACTGGGTGACAAAGGCCACACGCAATCGCCGGAGGAATACATCGCCACGCTTTCCCGCACCAGCGGCCTGCCGCATGTGATGGTGAAGCGAAACATGGCCAAGCTGCACTTTGCGCTGACGAACATGAAAATGATCCTCAATGGCCTCACGCGAGGACTGGATATGAGTGTCATTGATCGCGGCTTTGGCACACAGTCGGGCTGCCCGGTGTCCTATTTTCCGACCACGAATTCCCTGGGACTCGTCATGCCCTCGAACTCACCTGCGGTGAATTCGCTGTGGCTCCCCGCCATCGCTTTGAAAATCCCGGTGGTCATCAAACCGGGCCGTGAGGAGCCGTGGACGCCGTTTCGCCTCATCCAGGCCTTCATCGCCGCTGGTGCCCCGCCGGAGGCCTTTGGCTTCTACCCGACCGATCACGAAGGCAGCGGCGAAGTCGTCAAACTCAGCGGCCGAAACCTCGTTTTCGGCGATGTAGCCATGGCGAAGATGTATGAGGGCAATCCCTCCGTGCAGGTCCACGGCCCCGGCTGGAGCAAAATCATCATCGGCGAAGACAAAATCGAAAACTGGAAGGACTACCTCGATGTCATGGTC
>JBEIGR010000145.1:0-10546 GCA_040381795.1 Verrucomicrobiaceae bacterium
AAGGCTCCGCAGAGGCCGGTGCGGCGTTCGAGGCTGTTATCCGTGGCTGTTCCAGCATCCGCACGCGGTACGCCGAGCAGGTAGCCGAAGCGCTGAAGCTCACGGCCAAATTCGACGGGCTGAAATTGCCCCGGCTGCCATGCCATGCGGACCTCCCCGCGTGAAATATCCACGGAGACCTGCGTGCCGCCCATTTTGGCAAAGATCCGCTCGATGAGCCAGATGCAGGCCATGCACGAGAGGCCTTGAATGGATACCGTCAGCTCAGCGGCCACGTTTTGATCTGCTCGTTGAGCCTCGGCGGCAAAGGTGGAGGCCTCCAGCCAGCCGTAGTCCTGCTGTCGCATGGCCTGTGGCGATATAGGTGGGAGATTTTGCCCGCCTTTGAGATCGTAGAACTGCTCCAGGCCCTCCTGCTGGAGCATGTCGTGGACGTAGTGGCATCCGGCGCAGCAAAAGCTATCGCTCCGGGATGAGGGCACAGGGGTACCGCAGTGTTGGCATGTCGCGCGTGAAGACATGCGGCAAGATGCCGCGTCCAGGTGATCCTGCTGCCCGGTGCTTGGCAATGAGGAGGCGGGAATTGCCAAAAAGGGCACGACGGGTAAACTGGCCGCATGCCAGCCGTCCCACGTCACCAACTCATCACGCCGGAATCATATCTCGCGAGCGAACTCAAATCCCCCGTAAAGCACGAGTATGTTGGAGGAGCTGTCTACGCGATGGCTGGAGCGAGAAACATTCACAACATCATCAGTGGAAACGTTTTTCTCGCACTGGGGAATCGCCTCCGTGGCAAAAAGTGTCGCCCTTTCAACAGCGATACGAAGGTGCGCATCCGCTTCCCTAATCACATCCGTTTTTATTACCCGGACGCCCTGGTGACATGCCACCAGAACCCGGTGGATGATTCTTTCCAGGATCAGCCCAATGTCATCGTGGAGGTGCTTTCCGAATCCACACGCCGAACAGATGAGGGCGAAAAGCTGGATGCCTATCTGTCGATCCCGACACTGGAGTCTTATCTGCTGGTGGACAGTTCGAACAAGGAGGTCGTGATGCACTACCGCGGAGAAAACGGCTTCATCCGCTCCATCACCACGGGGGACTCAGCCGTGGTGCCGCTGGAGTGCCTGGGCTTTGATCTTCCGCTATCTGAAATCTACGAGGGCGTGCAGTTGCCCGCGCTGGAGGTTGTCGAGGACTCAAGCACCACGGAGACGACCTGAGGCTTCCTCAGCGAGGAAGCACTGGTAGGCGTGGGCAATGCCTTCTTTCAGGATGATGCGTGGCTTCCAGCCGAGTGTGGTGAGGCGGGAGGTATCGAGAAGCTTTCGCGGGGTGCCATCGGGCTTGGTGGCATCCCAGATGATCTTTCCAGAATAGCCGACGGCGCTGGCGACGAGCTCGGTGAGCTCGCGGATGCTGACATCCGTGCCGCAGCCGACGTTGACGAGGTCAGGCGGAGTCTCGACGGCCATGAGGAAGGCACAGGCATCGGCGAGGTCGTCCACATGCATGAATTCACGCAGCGGTGTGCCGGTGCCCCAGGCGCTAACTTCGGGAAGTCCGGCCAGCTTGGCCTCGTGAAAGCGCCGGATGAGGGCGGGCATCACATGGCTGTTCTGCGGGTGGTAGTTATCACCCGGCCCGTAGAGATTGGTGGGCATGGCAGCGTGATAAACGACGCCATGCTGCTTGCGATAATACTCGGTCATCTTCAGCCCGGCGATCTTTGCAATGGCGTAGGCTTCATTCGTCGGCTCCAGCGCGGAGCTGAGCAGGCAGCTCTCCGGCATGGGCTGCGGGGCGTGCTTGGGATAGATGCAGGAGCTGCCGAGGAAAAGAAGGCGCTTCACACCGGCCTGCCACGCGCTGTGGATGCAGTTCGTGGCGATGGCGAGGTTTTCATAAAGGAACTCGGCTGGGTAAGTGTTATTGGCGTGAATACCCCCTACCCTACCGGCAGCGATGATGGCGGCATCGGGCTTCTCAGCGGCAAAAAAGGCCGCGACGGCGGCTTGATTGCCGAGATCCAGCTCCCGACGCGTGCGCAGCAAAAGCTCGACACCCGGCTCGTTTTGATAACGACGCACGAGCGCGGCTCCCGCCATGCCTGCATGTCCTGCGATGAAGAGTTTCATCGTGCGTTAGGCAAGCGCGGCTTTGATGCGGGCCTCGTTTTGAGCAAGCAAAAGGTCAGCATCGACCATGATTTTAACGAGATCTTTGAAGAGCACCTTCGGTTCCCAGCCGAGCTGGCGTTTGGCCTTCGCGGGATCGCCGATGAGGAGCTCGACCTCGGCAGGACGCTCGTAGCGGTTGTCATGCACGACGTACTTCTCCCAATCGAGACCAAGCAGTCCAAAGGTCTCTTCGCAGAATTCGCGGACGCTGTGCGTCTCGTTGGTGGCGACGACATAGTCATCAGGCTTGTCCTGCTGGAGCATGAGCCACATCATCTCGACGTATTCACCGGCAAAGCCCCAATCACGTTTGGCATCTAGATTGCCGAGGTAAAGTTTGTCCTGGAGACCCATTTTAATGCGAGTGGCGGCACGGGTGATTTTGCGAGTGACGAAGGTCTCGCCACGGCGGGGGCTTTCGTGGTTGAAGAGAATGCCGTTGGAGGCATGCAGACCGTAGCTCTCGCGGTAGTTTACGGTAAGCCAGTAGGCATAGACCTTGGCGCAGCCGTAGGGTGAGCGGGGCCAGAAGGGCGTGGTCTCCGTCTGTGGCACTTCCTGAACCTTACCGAACATTTCTGAGGAGGAGGCCTGGTAAAAGCGGGTTTTGTTCACTAGATCAGCCTCACGGATGGACTCCAGAATACGCACCGCACCGAGGCCGTCCACATCACCGGTATATTCGGGAATGTCGAAAGAGACCTTCACATGGGATTGGGCACCGAGATTGTAGATTTCATCGGGCTTCAGTTCATAAAGCAGCTTCACGAGATGAACGGCATCGGCGAGATCGCCGTAATGCAGCTTCAGGCGGCTGCCATCGACGTGCGGGTCCTGGTAGATGTGATCGATGCGCGAGGTGTTGAAGGTGGATGACCGGCGGATGATACCGTGAACTTCATAGCCTTTTTTGAGGAGCAATTCGGCGAGATAGGAGCCGTCCTGGCCGGTGATGCCTGTGATGAGCGCTTTTTTCATGTAGAGTGGTTGGAAGTGGGGTGCCTAGCGTCTTTTTGGTTCGTTTCGAGCAAATTTTACAGTTCGTGGGTATTCGTATCAGCCTTCCGATCAAATTAGGCCCATCTCGATGTGCCTTTCTTTTGCGAAAATCCCACCTCAGAGCTTTTGCACAGAGATCCAGAACCCGTGGCGGACACAATGGCTTCTTCCCGGCACCAACAAGGCTCGCCCTGTAAATTTAACGGTAGCCGTAGGAGAGCGCCCACATGACGCCTTCGTCCTTCTTCGACTTGAGGGAGAAGACGATTTTGTAGGTGCCGGTCTTTTGCGGATTCACGCGGATGCTGAGGGCATGATTGCCAGCTTTGGTGTCAATCTGGATGGCATTGCCTTTTTCGTCGTAAACCTTGATGTCGAGTTCCACATCATCATTCACCGAGCCGAGCCAGAAAGCGTATTCATTCCCTCTGAAGAGCTGGTGGGAAATCATGAGCTTTTGGCCGCTCTTCACCTCGCCGTTCCAGTAGTCCTCACGAACGATGAAGCCCTGCTCCACGAAAGGCGTGGCCGCCTCCATGGTGTAATCGTGGCTTTCATCGACGGTGGCAAAGGCTGGAATCGGAGCGAGGGCGAGCGAGAGGCAGGCCAGAGCGGAAAGAAAGGTAGGTCGTGTCATCTTCATCGGAATGGGAGCGGACGGGGATGAATCACTTTTTGGAGAGAATACCGGAGAGAAGGGTCTCGCAGGTCTTGCTGATGTCACCGACGGCATCCTTTGAGAATCCATCGACGGCGCCTTCCATCTTCTCCAGCACGCTGCCGAGGCCTTTGCGGATGGCTTTGAGCAAATCGTGCTCCTGAGCGGACTTTGGCATCTTGCTGATCGAGTTGACGAAATGCTCGACAAGCAACGGCTGATTCAGGAGCTCGGCACGATCCGCCGAGAAGTTCTTGCTGACGACGGAGGTGACGGAGGCGGTGCCACGCAGCCAGCCGCCGAGGCTGACGCATTGCGAGAGATCAATGTCCTTCATCTCTTCCATGGTGTCCTTCACGGTCTTCTGCGTTTGGTCGAACTCCTTGCGGATGGAGCGCCAGTCGTTTTTGTCGGCGGCATCCAGAATGGCCTGTGCATGTGGACGCACGGCCTTGGTGAGGCCGAGGGCGGTGGCGAGGGTGGTCACATCGCGGCCGGCGTCTTTAACGGCTTCTTTGTCCTCTGCCTGCACGGCGACGAAGCCCTCGGCGACGACGTAGCCAAAAAGCAGCGCCAGTTGGGTGCGGTCGCTGGAGTTTGGCACCTCGAGATCACGGATCTCATGCTTCCAGTTTGGCTCACCAAGCTTGTCGAGAACGGAGAAAACCTCACTCGGCACAGGGACGACCACATCATCGACAACCTGACCTGGGAAAGCGAGTGGATCGAACTCTTGCACCCCTGTAGTGCCCTGCGGCGCGGCCAGGACGGTGGAGGTCAAAAGAGCGCTCGCAGCAAACACGGCAAGTCGGGGGATTGGGAAAAGCGAAGAGGTCATAGCGTCGAATTCGAACGTGGTGAATGAAGCCGCATTCAAAGAGTGTCGCAACTGGTTTGACCACCTGCCTTTTATGCCTGTCACGAAGCAAACTTCGCCACTGAACCACTCTTCACATAGCCGAGCACGACAAGACTGCCGTTGAGAGGATGCCGGGCCGAGCTGGTCACGATGCCGATCTTACGTCCTTCGGCATCATGCAAGGCGCCACCCGGTGCCATTTCGCACTCTGTTTCCCATGATTGAAGCTGCCTGGGCATTTTGCCGGTCGTTTTGATACGGGAAAGGATTTCCTGACCGATGTAGCAGCCTTTGGCAAAATCCATCGCACGGGCCTCAAGGCCAGCTTCAGATGGAAAAGTATCGCTATTCAGTTCATGCGGCCATCGAGGCACTTTTTGGATCACGCGGAAGGTTTCGACCTCTTCGAGGCTCAAAACGGGCACGGAAGGTTCGAAGCTCTCACCCGCCGGAAGCCATACATCCATGCCTGGCAGGCCAAAACGCATGCTTTGAAGTCCTTCGCCCGCATGAGGGCCAAAGACATGCCAGAGCTGCCAGTCGTCCGTCACATCCGCGAGTTCAACATCATCGGCGACGATGTATTTTTCCAAACGCATGCCGAGCGCCTCACGCAGTCCCTCTTCCGCATCGAGCCACAGCGCCTCGTCTCGCGAATGAATCATCACATCGCCTGCGATACGGCCTTTGGCATCGGTGACGCAGGCGTAGATCGTGTGGAGGCCATTGGCCCGGCGCACATCATTGGTCACCTGCCCGTTGAGGTAGCGCACGCGGTCTCCGCCGGTGAGTTTCCACTTGGAGCGGTTGGAGAGATTCACCGCCGCGCCGAGCGTGAGGAGGTTTTGGAAGGTTTCAGGCTGCATGCAGGCGTCTATTGAGCACGAAGACACCGCCCCGCAAGCCGTGGAAACTTGCGCCGTGCCTCTTCTTCGCGGAAACTCGGCGGCATGAGTGACTTTGGCAAAACACCCGAACAGGAAGTGGACTGGGGCAGCCGTGGCTCACAGGTCGTCGTGACATTGGCGTGCCTCTTCATCGTGCTCGCAGGCATGAAACTGGCCGCGAATCTCCTACTCCCCATCGTATATGCCTTCTTCCTCGCCGTGCTGAGCTATCCGCTGGCTCGCTGGCTGCGTCGCCATCGCTGGCCGATGCCGCTGGCGCTCGGTGTGACGATGTTTGTGAACCTCGCCGTCGTCGCCGGACTCATCACCATCGCCGTGCGGCTCATCGTGAGTTTTGCCGCCGATCTGCCGCGATATGTCAAAGGCCTCAACAGCAAGCTCGGCGAGATGGCTCTGTGGCTGGAAGGCAAAGGCGTGAGCGGCGTGAAGGCGGAGGTCGATCATCTTTTTGACTGGAACACGGTGGTGGAATGGAGCACGCAGGAGAATGTCATGCGCGGCCTCGGCACGGCGCTCGGCAGCACGTTTGGAGCGGTGAGTACGGTCTTCGTGGGCCTCATCATGATTTTGCTCCTCATGATGTTCATCCTCATGGAAGCGCACGGCACGCATTCGCGGCTACAAGCCGTGAAACTCTCCGGTGGTCCCGATTTCTCCGGCCTGATGCGCTCTGCGGATGACATCCAAAAGTACCTCGGGGTGAAGACACTCATCAGCGCCCTCACCGGCCTGCTGGCGGGTGTCTTGTGCTGGCTCTTCGGCCTGCAATATCCGCTGCTCTGGGCCATCCTCGCCTTCGTGTGCAATTTCATCCCCGCCGTCGGCTCCACGGCCGCCTCGATCCCCGCCATCGCGGAGGCACTGGTGCAAAACGGGCCGATGCATGCCGTCGTCGTGGCCGTGGGATATGGCGGGATCAATTTCTGCCTCGATAATTTTGTGCAGCCGCACCTTCTCGGAAATCGCTTTGGCATCTCACCGCTCGTCGTCATCCTCTCTGTCATCTTCTGGGGCTGGCTTTGGGGGCCGCTTGGCATGTTCCTCGCCGTGCCTCTCACGATGGTGATGAAGGTCATCCTCGACAACACCGAGGAATTCCGCTGGTTCTCCGTCATGATGGCGAAAAAGAAGGTGCGCCGGGGCGAGGTGGAGGTGGCTGGTTATGACCTGCATCTCCATGAAGGCGAAATCATCGGCAGTGGTGCTAGCACGGAGATTCCCGGGCGACGCGAGCCATGATTTGGAGTCCTAAAAGGTAAGGGCTGCACGCCTTCACTCGATCCATTGGCTCCAGAAATTATGTCAAACCGAGGTCAGTGATGTCATTCGTTTGTCTCCCGTCTTGATGTTTTTCATAAGACCTGCCAGCATCGTGTCGAGTCACAGAAATTCTCATTCAATTCATCGCCATGAAGACCCGTTCGAACCCCACAGCCATCGCCTCTCGCATTCTGCTCGCCCTGGGAGCCACCGCGCTCATCTCATCCTGCTCGTTGCCGCCGCGTCAGGCTTGGAGCATGATCCAGCGTGACGGCCTCTTCAATTATTGGGCTTATTCCTCCGGTCATCAGCCCAGTTTCGGACGTCCCAGCCCGCCTCTTCAGCGTTCTTCCAGTCAATCCCTCGCTTACAGGCCTACCTACTCGCCTTACGGCCAGCCTCGAGTGAGCTACACGCCGCCTGCTAGCAGTTCCTCGGCACCATTGACGAACCGCTACTACGCTCAGTCCACCTCCCCTGCCCCAGCGCCGCAGCTTGCCCAGCCATCTTATCGTCCAAAGTCCAGCTCCTCGCCGCGTCGCAGCACCAAGCCGCGCATCGTCGAAGTCGATGACGAGCCAGTTTATAAGTCCTCCATCGTGGAGACCGCGCCAAAACAATCTCCCTCACCATCGACTTCAAAGCCATCCAGCAGCCCGGCTCCCAAAAAAGACCTTCCGTATGGCAATGCCGTCGCAGGCCGCCCCAACATGGTGAACAGCCCTTACGCCAGCAAAACTCAGCTCGTGGATGTGGCCGGTATGGGACCTGGGCAGACAGTGAAATGCCCTTACTCCGGCAAGCTCTTCCGCGTGCCACCCACCCAGCAGGCCGCCAACAAGGTCGAATCCAAGCTCAATGCACCTGCACTGAAGACCCCGGCAAAAAACGAGGACAAACCCAAATCCGAGCCCAAGACCTCAGAAGCTCCAAAATCCGAGCCGAAGGCCGAAGGCAAGCCAGAGGAGAAAAAGCCCTGATCCAAGGGTGGGGCCATTCGGCATCCGCTGAACGTTTCCCTGCCTCGAATTGCCTCTTGCGCCTTCGAGGAACGGTGGAACTCTAGCCCCCCTCGAACCCTATCCATCCCTCAACAACTCAATCATGGGCCAGCAACTTAACAAAATCGTCAAACGCATCCGCCGGAAGAAGTATCTCGAACGCAAGAAGGCCCTGGTCAAAGCCGGTGTGACCCGCAAAGCTCGTATTGCCAAGGCGGAGAAAACCGTCAAGAAGGCCCCCGTGAAGAAGGCTCCTGCGAAGAAGGCCGCCCCGAAGAAGGTGGAAGTCCCCGTTGAGGCCGTTGCCGCTCCTGCTGCCGAAGCTCCCACCCAGGAATAGTCCGGGTTAGGAAAAATCTTTCGATTCATCCGCACCGCCCGCTTCACCGCTGGCGGTGTTTTTTTGGATGACGAGGTCGTCGGGCTTCTTCTAGCGTGGTGGAATGAGAAAGCATTCACTCCGAACCATTCTGCTGATGCTCCCCATCAGCATCTCCTGCATTCATGTGATTGATGCGCCGTATCCGCTGAAGGAAGACCGCAAAGAGGCGCTGTTGTTTGAGAAGGACGGCTTGTGCCACCTCGTCGTTCGCACTCGGATTTCGAGCCCCGAGCTTCCACGCAGCTTGGCGTGGGTTATTCCGACGCTTCGTGTTCCAGTGGTGGTAAAGGAGGAATCCGCAGAGCTCTTTCCTGAACTCTACAAACTCATTCCTGATCGAATGCAGGTCACTCCAAGTCTCTACCGCTTCCTGCCATCGTGTTCGACCCTCCCAATGCCTGGGCAAGCGATTATCGTTCATCAACCGCAGTCCACCGAGCACTACACCACTCAGATCATCGAAATTAGTGCAGATAATGCCAGCGAGGCACTCAATGCATGGCTCGTCAAAAACGGCTTCTCTCCAGTGCCTGAGCAAAACCAGCGGCACTACCTGATTCCCGGGCGAGCCTTCGTCTGCGTGAAGATACGCAAGCTGCCCGAAGGCACTGCGGCACAGATACCCCCCGTACATCTGGCTTGGCAGGGAGATGAATTGTCACTGCCTCTCAAATTCTCTTCTCACAGCGGTCAGTTCGATGCGGACCTCTACGTGCTGTCGAAAACCAGTCTGCCCAAAGATCAATTCTCGGAATGGCGCTTTCGGCGTGAAGGGTCAGCGGTCGTATCAGGCTCATCCGTCGAACGAAGTCTTGAGAGACTCGCGGGAAAGCATTCCATGATCACACGCTACAATGCGAAGGCTTTCAATAGCGCAGGTCACGAAGTGACTCGGCTGAAGTCTGATCCGATCATCGACTTGGGGCTGCTGAGGTGATGCACAATGAACTTCATCTGAAAAATCCCCCCCTATTATCCCAGCCAAGCCATGTGGTAGCCTCACGGCATGGCACTGACTCTTCCAGACGAATCTGCCCTCTCCTCGTTTAGCGAGGAGCAACTGCGCCTTGAGCTAGCGTGTGCGCTGTATTCAACCCGAGGCATTTCACGAGGCCTGCCCGCAAAACTAGCGGGCATGGAGTTGGAGGCTTTTGAATCCTCGTTGTATGCCCGCAGTGTTTCCAACGGGCAGAGGCTGCCGACCTCGCGGTTCTCGAGCAACCCTTCAAGGCTTGTCCGTCGTCGCGGATACCTTTGGCAGGCGTTGAGCTAGCAGATAGTTGATCACCTCACGATCAGCCGCATGAAGGCGTGGGGCATCGTGCCGGAATGAAAGACGACGCGGCGCATGGATACGATGGGTGCGAGGGGAAAAATCGAGGTGCCCTCGGGGAGGTCATTCCATAGCAGGAGATCGGTGGACCATTGGGGAACGAGGGAGAGGCCAGTGACGGTGCTGCGCTGGCGGTAATCGAAGTGCAGGGAGCCGCTGCCATCTCGGAGAAGCGTGGGACGCAGGGGAGCATCGGGCCGGAGGGGATCGGTGCTCTGGAGGAGTTCGGCGGCATTGCTGAAGCCGTCTTGATCGGCATCGTCATTCCCGCTGCTGCCGCTGCCGGGCGGCCAGGGGATGGTTGAAGACCATGTGGCGTAGGTGACGAGAGGTGGCGTGAGATTCAGGCCGATGAGCACGGGATCGTGATCGGCGGCTCGATAGGCGCTGGGAGTGAAAAGGGCCTGCTGCGCGGCGGTTTTGCCGATCTGGGTGTAGTCGAGCACTGTGGGTTCATCGGCATTGATGTGCCAGCTCGCGGCTCCGGTGACCTGGCTACTGAGAGAGGGCGTGGCAAAGGCATGATCGAGGTGGCTCTGTGCTCCATCGAAGACATACGAGTAGGAGCCGGGATCGTGAAGAGCCTGCTGGTCGAGGTAGCCAGTGGCTCGCAGCAGGTCGATGGGGTCTTCCTGCGAGCTGGCGTTCAGATCCCCCAAGGCGAGCACGGCATCCACACCCGTGCTGCTGCGCAGGTTGGCAAGGAAAGTGATCAACCGCACGGCCTGCTGCTTGCGGCGGTCGTTGTAGGCGCCTTGACCGTCGTTTTGATCCAAATCCGCGCCCGTGGCACCAGTGGAGCTTTTCGATTTGAAGTGGTTCACGCAGGCGATGAAGCGTGCATCGGTGCTGACCTCTGTGAAGACCACGGCGAGCGGCCAGCGATTCCAAACAGCATCACCATCGGTGTGGCTGATGGCATCGGGGCGCACGGTGGCAGGCTTGTAGATCATCGCCACG